>NZ_JAAGPN010000087.1:0-238 GCF_017104805.1 Paraburkholderia sp. Ac-20347
GAAAAAAAAAAATCAGACATAACACTGTCAACCATTGATAGTACTACAGTCGTACACTAATTCCTACACAGCATTACCCTGCCATCAACACACCACACGACCTATTGGATGCTATCTCTACGACCCCGTCAACATACTTAGATACACCTCATCCGTGATATACTTACTCGTCTCTCCCTTCGTGACTCTCCACGACACCCTACCATACATCCCGCATCACATAGTTGTCATCGCCCGT
>NZ_JAAGPN010000088.1:0-32865 GCF_017104805.1 Paraburkholderia sp. Ac-20347
GCTTGAGCAGTTCATACGCGGGCACGCCCTTGATCGACTGGCCCATGTACTCGATGTCGCCCGACGCGTACGGCTTCAGACCGGTGATGGCCTTCATCGTCGTGGTCTTGCCCGCGCCGTTCGCGCCCATCAGCGCGACCACTTCGCCCGCGCCGATCGAAAAGTCCAGATGCGAAAGCGCGACGGTCGCGCCGAAGCGCTTGTCGATGGCGCGAGCGGAAAAAATCGGCGCGGAAGATAGGAGAGCGGACATACGGGCGTATCGGTCTCGCGGGCAAGGGATGGCGTCATCGTAGCGAGACGCGCAGGCCGGCCCAACGAAGCGATGCTCATATTGATCCGCCCAGCGCCGATAAGGCGGCCGCACGCCGCCACCTCTGTTTTTACGCGCTTTTCTCCGTTATGACGCGATGCATTCAGCACAAATGCGCGCAGCCGATATCGATTCGAGAATCCGTTATTGGAGCGCCGCGACACGCATTTCTATACTGGCCCTTCACGCCATTCGAGGCCGCGGCCCGATGGAGAAACACGGAGGAACACACAATGACGACACCGCGATCCGCTCCCATTCAGCACCCTCACGACGCCACGCTCTCCACCGGCACCGACTATGAAACGCTCGCCGCGCGCTTTCGCCCGATCTTCGCCGAGATCGCGCGCGGCGCGGCCGAACGCGACCGCGAACGCATCCTGCCGCACGAGGCCATCGCCGCGCTAAAGGACGCCGGTTTCGGCGCGGTGCGACTGCCCGTGCGCGACGGCGGCGCGGGCGCGTCGATTCCGCAGCTGTTCCAGTTGCTGATCGAACTCGCCGCCGCCGATTCGAATCTGCCGCAAGCGCTGCGCGCGCATTTCGCCTTCGTCGAGGACTGGCTCAACGTGCCGCCCGACGCCGACCAGCGCGCGTGGTTCGACCGCTTCGCCAGCGGACAGATCGTGGGCAGCGCGTGGTCCGAAGTCGGCGAAGTGGCCGTCGGCCAGGTGCAGACCAAAGTTTCGCAACGCGACGGCCGCTTCGTCGTGAACGGCGCGAAGTACTACAGCACGGGCACGATCTACGCCGACTGGATCGACGTCTACGCGCAGCGCGAAGCTGACGGCAGCGACGTGATCGCCGCCGTCAGCACGCATCAGCCCGGCGTGGTGCGCGAGGACGACTGGGACGGCTTCGGCCAGACCACCACCGGCAGCGGCACCACGCGCTTCAACGACGCCGTGGTCGAGCCGCGCAACGTGATCGACTTCGCGCGCCGCTTCAAGTATCAGACCGCGTTCTACCAGCTCTTTCACGTGGCGACGCTCGCGGGCATCGCCGAAGCCGTGCAGCGCGACGCCGCCGAACTCGTGCGCACGCGCAAGCGCGTCTACAGCCACGGCAACGCGCCGCACGTGAGCGAGGACGCGCAGATCCAGCAGGTGGTCGGCGAGATCGCTGCGTGGGCGTATGCCGCGCGCGCCGTCGCGCTGCAGGCCGCCGAGCCCGCGCAGCGCGCCTACGAGGCGCGCTTCGGCGACGACGACGCGGCCGAGCACGCCGCCAATGTCGAAGCCGAAATCGCCTCCGCGCAAAGCCAGCTCACGGCGTCGGACTTCGCGCTGCGCGCGGCCACGCATCTGTTCGACGCGCTCGGCGCGTCGGCCACCAGCACGCGCCTCGCGCTCGACCGGCACTGGCGCAATGCGCGCACGGTGTCGTCGCACAATCCGCTCGTCTACAAGGCGCGCATCGTCGGCGACTGGGCCATCAACGGCACCGAGCCGCCCTTCGTCTGGCAGATCGGCAACGGTCCGGGCCGTGGGAGCAAGTGAACGTCATGAGTAAAACCATCCGCCTGAACGCCTTCGAAATGAACTGCGTGGGCCACCAGTCGCCGGGACTGTGGACGCATCCGCGCGACCGCTCGTGGCAATACAAGGACCTCGAATACTGGACCGATCTCGCGAAGATTCTCGAGCGCGGCATATTCGATGCGATCTTTATCGCCGACGTGATCGGCTATTACGACGTCTACAAGGGCGGCAATTATCACGCGCTGCATCAGGCCGCGCAGATTCCCGTCAACGATCCGCTGCAGCTCGCCGCGCCCATTGCGATGGTGACGGAGCATCTGGGCATCGGCATTACGGCGTCGACGAGTTTCGAGCATCCGTACACATTCGCGCGCCGGCTGTCCACGGCCGATCATCACACCAAGGGTCGGCTCGCCTGGAACGTGGTGACGTCCTACCTCGAAAGCGGCGCGAAGAATGTGGGCCAGCTCGGCCTGCGCGATCACAACGACCGTTATGCGGTCGCAGCCGAATATCTCGAAGTGCTCTACAAGCTCTTCGAAGGCAGTTGGGAAGACGGCGCCGTGGTGCGCGACCGCGAGAACCGTGTGTTCACGCATCCGGAGCGCGTGCACGAAATCGGGCACAAGGGAAAATACTTCGAAGTACCAGGTTATCACCTGTGCGAGCCGTCGCCGCAACGCACGCCGGTGCTGTTTCAGGCGGGCGCGTCGGGTCCCGGCAAGCGCTTCGCCGCCGAACACGCGGAATGCGTATTCGTGGCCGCGCCCACGCAGACGCTGCTGCGCGACTACGTGGCTGACGTGCGCCGTCAGGCCGCGCTCGCGGGCCGCGATCCGCGCCAGTTGCGGATCTACAACCTCGTGACCGTGATCGTCGACGAAACGGACGCCAAGGCGCAGGCGAAGTTCGAGGCGTATCAGCGGCACGTGTCGTATGACGGCTCGCTCGTGTTCATGTCGGGCTGGACCGGCATCGACTTCGGCCAGTATCTGCCGACCGACACTGTCAAGCGCGTGGAAACCAATGCGATCGTGTCCGCCGTCGAGCATCTCGCGGGCGGCGACAAGGCGTGGACCATCGAGGAACTCGCGCGCTGGGGCGGCGTCGGCGGACTCGGCCCCGTGTTCGTGGGCTCGCCGTCCACGGTCGCCGACATTCTCCAGCAATGGGTCGAGGCCACCGACGTCGACGGTTTCAATCTCGCCTACGCGGTCGCGCACGAAACCTTCGAGGACGTGGTCGAGCATCTCGTGCCGGAGTTGCAACGGCGCGGCGTGTATCCGCGCGCCTATGCGCCCGGCACGCTGCGCGAGAAATTGTTCGGCGCGCAGGCGCGTCTGCCGGACGATCATCCCGCCGCGCAGTATCGCGACATCGAGCGCGTGAAGCGCGAAGCCGCCGAACGGTCTGCCAACGCCGCCGACGCCAGCGTGCAGAACGAAGTCACGGCCTGACCTGTCCGCATCCACGAAACCAGGCGCGCCCGCGCCATTCCCGCCGGGCGCGCCTCATTCCGATACACCCCACACACCGGATCTCACCCATGACTGAACTCGCGGCCACGTCGGCGCGCGACGGCACCTTGCGTCGCGGCTATCTTTCGCTATCCGAATTAATTGCACAATCGATTGGACTCGTCGGCGCGGCGGGCGGCGCGGGCCTCCTGATCCCGGCGGTGTTCGCCACCGCGGGCAACGGCACCTGGCTCGCCTATCTGTTCGCCACCGTGGGCCTGCTGTTCGCCTCCTGGAGCATCACGCAGTTCGCCAGGCGCACGGCCTCGCCCGGCGCGCTCTACACCTATGCCGCGCGCGGCCTCGGGCCGATCTGGGGCGCGGTCGCGGGCTGGTCGCTGCTGATCGCGTATGGCGTGGGCGCGGCGGGCATTCTGCAAGGCACCGTCAACGAGATCGTCGTGCTGTTCAAGGATATCGGCGTGGCCTCGGGCGCGGGGCTCGCGGTCACGGTCGGGATCACCGTGTTCGTGACGCTGGGCGCGTGGTTCATCACGTGGCGCGATATCCGGCTCTCGACGCGCACCACGCTGTGGATCGAGCTGAGCACCGTGGCGCTGATCCTGTTCGTGATCGTCGCGGCGCTGTTCGCGCAACATCGCTGGGTCGATACGCATCAGCTCGCGCTGACCGCCGTGAAGCCCGATCAGTTGCGGCTCGGCATGGTGCTCGCCTTTTTCAGCTTCACGGGCTTCGAGAGCGTGACGGCGCTCGGCGCGGAAGCGCGCGAGCCGTTCCGCCTGATTCCGCGCGCCGTGATCGTCAGCATTCTCGGCCCGGCGGCGCTGTTTCTCGCCGCTTCGTACGGGCTTGTCGCGCTGTTCCAGGGCGCGGCCACGCCGCTCGACCAGGCAAGCGCGCCGCTTTCGGCGGTCGCGCACGGCATCCATCTGGGCGCGCTCGGCGTGCTGATCGACGCGGGCGTGGCGCTGAGTTTCTTCGCCGCGTTCTTCTCGTCGATCAACGCCGCCGCGCGACTGCTCTACACCTTCGCGCGCCAGGGCCTGCTGCACGCCGCGACGGGCCGCGCGCACGCGGGCAACGCCACGCCGCACGTCGCGGTCACGCTGCTCGTGGTGCTGTCGCTGATCGTGGCGGTGACGTTCCAGTTCGCGGGCACGTCGCTGTTCGACGCCTACGGCTATCTGAGCACGGTCGCCACGTTCGGCTTTCTGCTGACCTACGTGATCGTGGCGGTCGCCGCGCCCTGCTTCCTGCGCCGTCGCGGCGAACTCAAGGCGCGCCATGTGGCGATCAGCGCGGCGGCCATCGTGCTGATCGGCATTCCGTTCGTCGGCAGCATCTATCCGGCCGCGCCGGGCGTGTATGCGGTGCTGCCCTATGTGTTCGGAGCGCTGCTCGCGGCGGGGCTCGGGTGGTTTCTGGCGTTGCGGGTGCTCGCGCCGCATCGGCTGCGCGATATCGAAGCGGAATTCGCCGATGCGGATGCGCCGCGCGAAGCAGCCGCAACGCTCGCCGATGCACGCGGCGTGTCGGCGGCCTGAAATCGGCTAGCGGTTTTTTTCGGGCGCTCAGGTTGAGCGCCCGGCGCTAGTTCAAGCGCCTGACGAGCCGGATTGGCCCGATACGCCCGATACGCCCGTGCAGCGTCCGCACGAGCGCGCCTGACCGAGACGCAGGCGCCCGGCGCTGACCGTGACTTCGTTGCCGCATTCGCAGCGGCACACCCAGACGCCGTCGCCCGCGTAGCGCTCGGTCGTCAACTGGCCGAACACCTCGCCGCCCTTCAGCGACGGCGAGCCCGGGCGCGAGCGCCAGATCTGGCGCTGCTCGCGGCAGCCGCAATCGCGCGTCTCGCCGCTCTCCACCGCATCGAGCCGCGCGCTCACGTGGCCGCCGCAGCGGCAACGCCAGAGCCACACGTCCGCGCCGCGATAGCGCAGCGCGACGAGCTGGCCGAAGGTTCGGCCAGACACATCGCGGCTCGGCGGAAACGGCCACGCGGGTGGGAGGGGGTCAGGAATACGCGAATTCACGACGAATAAATGGGCGCCGGCGGCCGGGTTTCAACGGCAATCGCGCGGGCCGGATCTCGGCCGCAGCCGCTGAAAAGGGGCGTCAGGCAATATTGGGGCACCCCCATTCTACCGCCACGGCGGGAAATCGCCCTGGGCCGCCTTTCCCGGGAAAACCCGGGAATACGGCGTCGGCGGCTTTGCCAATACCCAAAAGAAAACGGCACACGCGACGGTCATGCCGTCCGCGTGTGCCGTTGTCGCGGGACTGACGTCCGCTTGACTACAGCGCGCTCATCCTTCCCACGCGCCGCTCAATTCCACGCATGCCGCGCGGGCTTTTTCCCGTTCAGATAGTAATTGCCGACGAGGTGATACTTCCAGCGCACCGGATCGTGCAGCGTGTGCGTGCGCGCGTTGCGCCAGTGGCGGTCGAGATTGTGCGCGGCCAGCGTCGACTGCGTGCCCGACAGCTCGAACAGCTTTTCGCCCGCCAGCAGCGCGGCCTCGGTGGTCAGCACCTTCGCCTCGCCCACGGCGACCGAGGCGCGCGCGACGTCGTCCTCGCTGATCGCGTCCTGCGCGGCGATCGCGTCGAACAGCCTCGCGGCGCGCTCCAGCAGCGCTTCGGCCGCATGCAACTGAATATGCAGATGACCGATTTCGCGCAGCGTCAGCGGATCCTCGCTGGCGCGTTCGACGCCGCTGTCGACCCACGGACGCGCGCGCTCGCGCACGAAGGTCAGCGTGTCGTCGACGGCGGCGCGTGCGATGCCCGCGTCGATCGCCGCCTGGAGGATCTGCGAAACCGGGCCGTTCAGCGTCGGCAAATCGGACACGCGGTGCGCCGGGAACACGTGCGAGGCGCTCACGCGGACGTTGTCCAGCGTGATCGTGCCGCTCGCCGTGGTGCGCTGGCCGAAGCCGGACCAGTCGTCGGTGATCGCGAGGCCCGGCGTGCCCTGCGGGATCCACGCGAGCCAGCCGCGCCCATCCGCATCGAGGCCGAGCACCGGCACGTAATGCGCGAACAGCGCGCCCGTCGAATAGAACTTCGTGCCGTTGACCACGTAGTCGTCGCCGTCGCGCAGCACGCGCGTCTTCAGGTCGAGCACGTGTTTCGTCCCTTTTTCGGAGAAGCCGTTGCCGAAGCGCTTGCCCGCCAGCACCTCGCCGAAGAAAAAGCGCTTTTGCTCCTCGGTGCCCGTGAGCGCGATCACATCGACGAGACCGAAATGGTTTTGCGGCAACTGTCCGAGCGACGAATCGGCGGCCGAAATCAGCTTGAAGACCTCGGTCAGCGTGACGAACGAGACGCCCGCGCCGCCGTAGGCCTTCGGCACCGTGATGCCCCACAGGCCCGACTGCGAATACCACTCGATTTCCTCGCGCGGCAGCCGCCGCTCGCGGTCGCGCTGCGCGGCGCCTTCGGCGAGGCGCACGGCCAGTTCGCGCGCGGCGTCGAGCGCTTCGTTGTCGTCGGCGATGACGCGCGCGGTCGTGCGCGCGGCCTGGTCTCCGGTCTCTGCCATGGAGGGCTCCGCGTGATGAGATCGATCGTTGAAGGAAGGCATACGCAAGGCATGCGCAGCCAATCTAGCAGCGCGCCCGGCGCGGCCCAACCGAGCGATTGGCACATCGATATTCCGCGCGGGACTAATCCGTTTTCCGGCACGAGCGGCCAGCGGGCGGCAAACCAGGAACAAATCAGCCGGAAAGCAGGCGGCGGCCCCGCAAAACGCCCCGGCAGGCGGGCCGGGCGGCCCTGCTGCGGGTGTGGGATAATCGCTGAGTTTGCCCAAAGCGCAGCTCAAAAGGTTGTCCGCACGGGCGCGCGAAGGGCCTTTATTCCCGTGGCCCGCTGTTTTCCTGCGACCTTTTCGACCTTTTCATAGCACCCACGATGCCCGCATACCGTTCCAAAACCTCCACCGCCGGCCGCAACATGGCGGGGGCGCGCTCCCTGTGGCGCGCCACCGGCATGAAAGACGAAGACTTCCAGAAGCCGATCATCGCGGTGGTCAACTCGTTCACCCAGTTCGTGCCCGGCCACGTGCACCTGAAGGATCTGGGCCAGCTCGTCGCGCGCGAGATCGAGGCCGCCGGAGGCGTCGCCAAGGAATTCAACACCATCGCGGTCGACGACGGCATCGCGATGGGCCACGACGGCATGCTCTACTCGCTGCCGAGCCGCGACATCATCGCCGACTCGGTCGAGTACATGGTCAACGCGCACTGCGCCGACGCCATGGTCTGCATCTCGAACTGCGACAAGATCACCCCGGGCATGCTGATGGCCGCCATGCGCCTGAACATCCCCGTGATCTTCGTGTCGGGCGGCCCGATGGAAGCGGGCAAGACGCGCCTCGCGAACCCCGTCACGAAGGCCATCGAAGTCAAGAAGCTGGACCTGATCGACGCGATGGTGATCGCCGCCGACACCAAGTACAGCGACGCCGAAGTGGCCGAAGTCGAACGCTCGGCGTGCCCGACCTGCGGTTCGTGCTCGGGCATGTTCACGGCCAACTCGATGAACTGCCTGACCGAAGCGCTGGGCCTCTCGCTGCCGGGCAACGGCACGGTGGTCGCCACGCACGCGGACCGCGAACAGCTCTTCAAGCGCGCAGGTCACCGCATCGTCGAACTGGCGCGCCAGTACTACGAAGAGGAAGACGAACGCGTGCTGCCGCGCTCGGTGGGCTTCAAGGCCTTCGAGAACGCCATGACGCTCGACATCGCCATGGGCGGCTCGACCAACACGATCCTGCACTTGCTGGCGATCGCGCAGGAAGCGGGCATCGAGTTCACGATGCGCGACATCGACCGCCTCTCGCGCATCGTGCCGCAGCTCTGCAAGGTTGCGCCGAACACGAACAAGTACCACATCGAAGACGTGCATCGCGCGGGCGGCATCATGGCGATCCTCGGCGAACTCGACCGCGCCGGCAAGCTGCACACCGACGTGCCGACCGTGCACGCGCCCTCGCTCAAGCACGCGCTCGACCAGTGGGACATCGTGCGCACCGACGACGCAGCCGTGAAGACGTTCTACATGGCGGGTCCGGCGGGCGTGCCCTCGCAGGTCGCGTTCAGCCAGAACACGCGCTGGCCGAGCCTCGACACCGATCGCGCCGAAGGCTGCATCCGCTCGTACGAGCACGCGTTCTCGAAGGAAGGCGGCCTCGCCGTGCTGACCGGCAACATCGCGCTCGACGGCTGCGTGGTGAAGACCGCGGGCGTGGACGACAGCATCCTCGTGTTCGAAGGCACGGCGCACGTGACCGAATCGCAGGACGAAGCGGTCGCGAACATCCTCGCCGACAAGGTCAAGGCCGGCGACGTGGTGATCGTGCGCTACGAAGGCCCGAAGGGCGGCCCCGGCATGCAGGAAATGCTCTACCCGACCAGCTACATCAAGTCGAAGGGTCTGGGCAAGGCCTGCGCGCTGCTGACCGACGGCCGCTTCTCGGGCGGCACCTCGGGCCTCTCGATCGGCCACTGCTCGCCGGAAGCGGCAGCGGGCGGCGCGATCGGCCTCGTGCGCGACGGCGACAAGATCCGCATCGACATCCCGAACCGCACGATCGACGTGCTGGTGTCCGACGAGGAACTCGCGCGCCGCCGCGAAGAGCAGAACGCGAAGGGCTGGAAGCCGGTGCTGCCGCGTCCGCGCAAGGTTTCGGCCGCGCTCAAGGCCTACGCCAAGCTCGTGATGTCCGCCGACAAGGGCGCCGTGCGCGACCTTTCGCAACTCGAAGACTAAGCTCGCCGATCCTTCGTGGATCGTTTGCTGATGAAAAAGCCGCTCTTCGGAGCGGCTTTTTTTATGCCTCGGCGCTTTCGATTTCGCGATTTCGCGCTTTTCGCGTTTCCTTCCTGCGCTTTCGACCCTGAAATATCGACCTTGACGCTCGCCTGAGCGCGTCTATATTCCATCAATACGCACGACTGTATTGAGGCCATGAGCAAACCCTCCTATCGCGAAGAGATCCTCGACGCCGGACTCCAGGTGATGCTGCGCGCCGGTTACGAAGGCGCGAGTGTGCGCGACATCTGCGCTGCAGCGGGCGCGCCGCACGGTTCGTTTACGAACCACTTTCGCTCGAAAGAGGCGTTCGCGTGCGAGGTGCTCGAACGCTACTTCGCCCACACGCAGGCACTCGTGAAGCAGGCGCTCGGCGACGGCACGCTCACGCCGCGCCAACGCCTCACGCGTTATCTCGACATCATCAGCGACGTGCTGGCCGCCGAGCACTGGCAGCGCGGCTGTCTGATCGGCGACTTCAGCGCGGAAACGGCGCGGCAAAGCGAGGTGCTGCGCGAGCGTCTGCAAAACATCTTTCACGCATGGCGCGAGCCGTTCGCCGCGTGTATCGGCGAGGCGCAAGCCGCCGGGGAAATCGACCCGGCATTTACGCCCGTTGAACTGGCGGAATTCCTGCTCGCCTCGTGGGAAGGCGCGATTCTGCGCATGAAGGTCGAACGCGGTCCCGCCGCGCTCGAACGTTTCAAACGCATTGTGTTTCAAACCGTTTTCAAGGAATTGCGATGACTATCCCTTTCGATATCGATTTGCACAAGCAAAATGTTTTGGATTCCTATATGTCTTATCGGGAAAGCGGCGATCCGTCCGCGCCTGTCGTGCTGTTCTTTCACGGCAATCCCACTTCGTCGTATATCTGGCGACATATTCTGCCGCTCGTCGCGCCGGTCGCGCACTGCATCGCGCCGGATCTGATCGGCTTCGGGCAGTCCGGCAAGCCCAATATCGCTTATCGTTTTTTCGATCATATTCAGTATATCGAATCATTTATCGACGAACTCGGGATCGACTCGGCGTATCTCGTCGCGCAGGATTGGGGCACGGCGCTGGCATTCGAACTCGCGGCACGTCGGCCCGATTTCGTGCGCGGACTCGCCTTCATGGAATTCACGTGGCCAATGCCCGACTGGGCCGAATTCCATGCCGATGCGCGCGAATTGTTTCAGGCATTCAGAACGCCGGGCGTCGGTGAAACATTGATCCTCGAACAGAACGCGTTCATCGAACAGGTGCTGCCGGGCGCCACGGTGCGCACGTTGAGCGACGAAGAAATGGCCGTGTATCGCGCGCCCTTTCCCACTGCGGCTTCGCGGCTGCCGATATGGCGTTTTCCGAACGAATTGCCGATCGCGGGCGAGCCTGCCGATGTCTACGCCACGCTCGAAAACGCGCATCGCGCGCTCGCGCAATCGCGTTATCCGAAGCTGTTGTTTACCGCGACGCCCGGCGCGCTCGTTTCGCCCAACGTGGCCGCGCGCTTCGCGCAGCAACTCCAGCATTGCCGCGTCGTGCCGCTCGGCGAAGGCATTCATTATCTGCAGGAGGATCATCCCGAGACCATCGGCAACACGGTGCGCGAATGGCTGATCGAACTCGGCATAAACGCACAAAGCGTGCAAAACACGCATTCATGACGCGGGTGATTACATCGCATGTAATTGGCGCGCCGCGCACGCGCCACTACGCTTGGGCTGTCGCGTCATCCACGGTGGATGGCGCCGCCAAACCCCGACAGCCAGGAGCCATCATGTCCCGCTATCCCGTCCTCACGCTCGACACCGCCCCCGAGGCCTCGCGCCCCGTGCTCACGCAACTGCAACAGGCATTCGGCCGGATTCCCAACATCGCCGGCACGATGGCCGCTTCGCCCGTGCTGATCAACGGCTTCATCGGCCTGTTTCAGCGCGTGCATGCGAGCAGTTTGAGCGAGCTGCAAATCCAGACGCTGCTGTTGACCAACGCGGTCACGAACGCCTGCGAATGGGCCGTCGCCTTTCATTCGGCGCTCGCGCTGGAAGCCGGCGTCACGCGCGCCGATGTCGATGCCATGCGCGACGGCGCGCTGCCCGCCGACCGCAATCTGGCCGCGCTTTCGCAACTTGCGCGCACGCTCATCGAACGGCGCGGCCGCATCGACGACGCCGATCAGCAACGCTTTTTCGACGCCGGCTTCCGCGCGGAACAGGTGCTCGAAGTCATCGCCGTCGTGGCCGCGTCGACGATCACGAACTACACGGGCAGCGTCACGCAGCCGCCGCTCGAAGCGCCATTCGAGGCCGTCATTTGGCGGACGAATACGCGCTGAACCGGCTATATTCGTTCGTCTCACTCTGGGGAACACGATGAACGCCACCCGTCCCGATGCGTCCGGCTCGCCGCGCGAAACCGGTACGCCACTCGGCGCACTGCTGCGCTACTGGCGCGACGCACGGGGCGTGAGCCAGCTCGATCTCTCGCTCGACGCGGGCATCTCGCAGCGGCAGATCAGCTTCATCGAAAGCGGACGCAGCGTGCCGGGCCGCGACACGCTGCTCACGCTCGCGCAAACGCTCGACGTGCCGCTGCGCGAACGCAACGCGCTGCTGCTCGCGGCGGGCTACGCGCCGCTCTATCCGGAAGCGCCGTGGAACGCCGAGGCCATGCAGGGCGTGACGCGCGCGCTCGAACGCGTGCTGCGTCAGCACGAACCGTTTCCCGCCATCGTCATGGACCGACACTGGAACGTGCTGATGACGAACGACGCCGCGCCGCGCGTGTTCGGCTGTTTCATCGACATGGCCGCGCGCACGGGGCCGCGCAACATGCTGCATCTGATGTTCGATCCGCACGGACTGCGCCCGCATGTGGACGACTGGGAGCGCGTCGCGCGCAGCCTGCTGCAACGCGTGCATCGCGAGGCCGTGGGACACGTGATCGACGGCGGCACGCAGCGGCTGCTCGACGAACTGCTCGCGTATCCGGACGTGCCGCGCGACTGGAACAGCCCGCCTGCGCGCCTAGCCGCGCCGGATCTGCCAATGGTGCCGATCGGTCTGAAACACGCGGGCGAGGTGCTGCGCTATTTCTCGCTGGTGAGCACGCTCGGCACGCCGCAGCATGTGGCCGCGCAGGAGTTGCGCGTCGAGTGCCTGTTCCCCGTGGACGAAGCGACGGAAGCGCGCCACGCGCGGCTGCTCGCGCAACACGCGGCGCGTTCCGGTCAATCGAGCGACGCGCAGGCGCACTGAAGCGCTAGCGCGCGTTTACTGATCGTCGTCCGGCCCCGGAGAACCCGCATCGACATGGCCCGCCGTGCCCGCGCCTTGCGCCGCGATGGCGCGCGCGAGCAGGCGTTTCGCTTCCTGACTCGACGCGTCGATCGTCACCGCATGGCCCGCGTTCTGCCACGCGCACGACCACTTGCCCTCGCGCGCGCAGAGCCGGCCGTAGCCGAGCAAGGCGTCGCGCTCCTGCTCGCGCGCCAGCAGATCGGTTTTCATCTGCTGTGCGTCGGCGTTGCCCGGCTGCTCGGCGAGCGCGCTCATGATCGCGCGGCGCGCGGGCCACAAACGGTTCTTGTCGAGACTCGTGCGCGCCGTCGCGAGATTGCGCGCGACGTCGCCACGCGTCGCCGTGCCGCCAGTCTGCGCGACCGTTTTTCCGGCCGCTGCGCGCGCGTCCACGGCGGCATTCTGGATCGCGCCAGGCGCGACGGCGGCAAGCGCACGCGCGGCGCGCGGCGAGGCCGGATCGCGATGCATCGCGGCGACGGTCTTCGAAGACGGCGACGCATCGTTCTGCTGCGACGACACCGTGCCCTCCACCGTCTGCCCGACCATCGCACTCGATCCGGCGCTCGAGCCCGCAGCGGATCCGCCATCGCGATGCGAGATCACATAGCCGGTCAGCGCCGTCGCGACGAGCGCCACCGCGCCGAACGCATACAGCGGCAGACGCGAGCGGCGCG
Source organism: Paraburkholderia sp. Ac-20347 (assembly GCF_017104805.1). Classification (NCBI taxonomy): domain Bacteria; kingdom Pseudomonadati; phylum Pseudomonadota; class Betaproteobacteria; order Burkholderiales; family Burkholderiaceae; genus Paraburkholderia; species Paraburkholderia sp. Ac-20347. The sequence continues at coordinate 13,057 of NZ_JAAGPN010000088.1, forward strand.
CGCCGTGATCTTCGTGTCCGCGATGGCCTCCGTGCGCCCGATAGCCGTCGTAATCGGCGTAATAGCGCTCGCGTCCGAAACCCGCGGGCACCGCGCTGCGTTCAGCCGGAAAACGCTGCGCGGCCACGCGCGGCCGCTCGGGCTCCGCGCCCGCGCCGCGGGTCGCGCCGGACAATTGATTCGTGCCGCAATGGGGACAAAATATTAATGGCGCATTCAGCCGGTTTCCGCAGTGGGAACACTGTCTCGGACCGGGGGCGCCTCGACCTGGTTCGTTGAACATGGACGTGCTAGGGCTTCGAAAGCTTTCAGGGCCGCCGCGGCCCGAAGGCCAGGTGCGGCGGATGGCGAATGGCGAAGGCCCGCAATTGGCGTGCCGTTGCGTCAGGTGCGCGAAAGCGCGAGGGAGGATGGGCGAGAAAGTGGAAATGAATATGCGCCGCTTCGCCGTGAAGATCAATCGGCGGATTCGGCCACGATGGCGGATCTGGATGACGCCCCATGATGCGATCGCCGGCAATCACCATCGCGCATGGCCGCACCACGATCACGCAGAATAAAAATCAGTCTGAATACCCGGCGCGACATCACATCGAATTACCGATCAACGTGCGCTGGGACACAGTCATCGGAAATACGCGCGGAGTCTTGCAAAATTCATGCGAAACTCATGCAGATTCCGACGCCATTCAGAAGCGATTGCATCTCGACTGAATCGCCGATTTACACGCGCAGTGCGCCGTTCTAATTCAGTCCGCGCCGAATAATGCGCAATGCGGCGCGCAGCGTGCGTTTCGGGGCGCACGTCTCACATCGCTCACATGTAAGGGAAAGAATAAGAAACAAACTCCGATACCCTCAGAAAAATGGCGATGTTATGCTTGGGACACCTGTGAAGTGATGCGATGCACACGACATCGCCCATTTTCGCTAATGCGCGTCGGCGGGTTTTTCACGCGCACATTTACTAGAACGAAATCGATGGAGAAGCGAATTGATTCGCAGCGGGGAAATCCAGCCGGAATACGCAGTTTTTTCAACACTCCGCGCAACAATCCACATCGAATGCTGCGGCATTCGCATCCATCAGACAAATAATTGCCGCTAGCGCGCCGGCATGGCGGCAAGCCTCTTCTCGCACCCATTCCAACGACTCGCCCCCAACATGGCATCGAAAACCGTCGAAACCCAGAACGTCGTCTCCGTCGGCAGCAAGATCCGCTCGCTGCGCCAGCGCCAGGGGCGCACGCTGGACGACATCGCGACCGTCTCGCAGCTATCCAAACCCTTTCTCTCGCAGGTCGAACGCGATCACGCCAGCCCGTCCATCACTTCGCTCGTGAGCATTGCGAAAGCGCTGGGCGTGCCGGTCAGTTATTTCGTCGATACGCCGACCGAGGAAGGCTGCGTGCGCCGTCGCAAGGATCTGCAATACTTCGCCTTCGCGGATTCCGCCGATCTGTTCGCACGCCTGTCGAATCAGTCAGGCGGCCGCCAGCTCGAAGCCATTCTGGTGCGCATGCCGCCCGGCGAGCGGCCGAGCGAAGTGACCACGCACGCGGGCGAGGAATTCGTCCACGTGCTCAGCGGCGAAGTGACCATCACGCTCGAAGGGAAGTCGTTCGTGCTCGGCGCGGGCGACAGCGCGCACTACGAATCGACGGTGCCGCATAGCTGGACCAACGCGCGCGACGACGAAGCGGTGCTGGTCTGGGTCGGCACGCCGCGGCTGTTCTAGGCGCTTCAATCGCGCGCGGGTGCACGCACGTTCGTGCACCTCCACGCGTTCCGATGATCGCGTCCTGCCAGGCGCCTTATTGCGCGTTTTCCTCGAACACCGCTTCGCCGCGCGCCGAACCGCGTCCGCGTCGCGAACGGGGCGCGCGCCGCACCGGCGAACGCGCGGCCACCGCGCAATAGAGCACCGGCGCGAACACGAGGCCGAGCGCCGTCGCCGCCAGCACGCCGCCGAGCACGCCCGTACCGATCGAATGACGGCTCTCCGCGCCCGCGCTATGCGAGAGCGCGAGCGGCACCACGCCGAGCACGAAAGCCGCCGACGTCATCACGATCGGGCGCAGTCGCTCCGCGCAACCCGCCACCACCGCCGTCGCCACGCGCATGCCGCGCTCGCGCCGCGCGTTCGCGGCCTGCACGATCAGGATCGCGTTCTTCGCCGTGAGCCCGACCACCGTCACGAGCCCCACCTTGAAGTAGATGTCGTTGGGCAGGCCGCGCAGCAGCATCGCCGTGACCGCGCCGAGCGTGCCGAGCGGCACGACCAGCAGCACCGCGAGCGGCGTGATCCAGCTTTCGTAAAGCGCCGCGAGCACCATGAAGACCGCGAGCAGCGAAAGCCCGAGCAGCAGCGGCGTGTCGCGCGCCGCTTCGATCTGCTCGAACGCGGTGTCGGTCCACTCGTACGCCACGCCCTCGGGCAGATCGAGCGCGAGCCGCTCCATTTCCGCCATCGCTTCGCCGGAGCTGTGTCCGTGCGATTCGCGCCCGCTCACGTCGAGCGACGGATAACCGTTGTAGCGCGCGAGCATGACCGGGCCGCGCGTCCAGCGCGTGCTCGCCAGCGACGACAGCGCCACGGTCGCGCCCGTACTCGTTTGCACCGGCAGATCGAGCAGCTGACGGTCGGCCATGCGCGCGTTCGCATCGGCGGACACGATCACGCGCCGCATGCGTCCGCCCGCCGGAAAGTCGTCGACGTAGGTCGAGCCGAACGTCGTGCTCAACAGATCGGCGATACGGTCGAACGGCACGCCGAACGCGTAGGCCTTGGCGCGGTCGATGTCGAGATCGACGCGCGGCGCATCGGGCAGATCCTCCGAATGCACGCCCGCCAGCACGGGACTCTTCGTGGCCGCGTCGATCAGCTGGCCGCGCGCCGCCTTGAGCGCATCCATGCCGACGCCGCCGCGATCTTCGAGCCGGAACGTGAAGCCCTCCGAGTGCCCGATGCCCGGCACCGGCGACGGCAAGGTCGCCTCGACGTCGCCGTCCAGGATCGTGGCGAATTTGTCGTTGAGGCGATCGCGCAGCGCCTGCGCGCTGATCGAGCGGCGGTCCCAGTCCTTGAGATCGACGAAGGCCATGCCCACGTTCTGGCCGCTGCCCGCGAAGCTCCAGCCGACCACGCCCGTGACGTTTTCAACCGCGCTTTCGCTGCGCAGAATCTGCTCCGTGCGCTGCAGCACGTCGAGCGTGCGCGCCTGATTCGCGCCCGCCGGCAACTGGATCATCACCTGCAACTGGCCTTCGTCCTCGGCGGGCAGAAAGCCTTCGGGCATCTGCCAGTAGAGCCACGCGCCCGCGGCAAGCAGCACCGCGTAGATCGCGAGCACGCGGCGGCTGCGGCGCAACAGCTTGATGACGATGCCGCGATAGCCGCGCGACACGCGCGCCACCCGCGACGTGCCGTGCGCTTCAATATGCTTCGGCTTCCTGAGCATGCTCGCGCACAACGCGGGCGTGAGCGATAGCGCCATGAACGACGACACCAGCATCGACGCGATCATCGACACGGCGAACTGACGATAGATGCCGCCCACGTTCCCGGTGAAGAACGCCATCGGCACGAACACGGCCGTGAGCACCGCCGTCACGCCGACGATCGCCCCGCCGATGCGCGACATCGCGCGGCGCGTGGCTTCGCGCGGCGGCAAGCCTTCTTCGTGCATCGCGCGGTGCACGCTTTCCACCACCACGATGGCGTCGTCGACGAGAATGCCGATCGCGAGCACGAGGCCGAACAGCGTGAACACGTTGATCGACATGCCGCCCATGTAGAGCGTGAGAAACGCGCCCATCAGCGTGACCGGAATCACGACCGTGGGCACGAGCGTCGCGCGCAGATCGCGCAGGAACAGCCACATCACGCAGAACACCAGCACGATCGCTTCGAGCAGCGTGATGACCACTTCGCGGATCGCCACGCGCACGAAATGCGCGCTGTCGAACGGAATCTCCACGGCGATGCCGGGCGGCATGCGCTTCGAGAGTTCGGCGAGGCGCGCGCGGATCGCGTCCGAGGTTTCGAGCGCGTTGCCGCGCGGGCCGAGCTGGATGCCGACCGTCGCGGCGGGCCGTCCGTTCAGGCGCGAGAAAAACGAGTAATCGCTGCGGCCGACTTCCACGCGCGCGATGTCGCGCAGACGCACGATCGAGCCGTCGGTTTTCGCCTTGAGCACGATCTCGCCGAACTGCTCGGGCGTGTCCAGTTGGCCCTTCACATCGACCGACGCATTGGTCTGCTGGCCCGCCGCGAACGGCGCGTCGCCGATCGTGCCCGCCGTCACGGGCGCGTTCTGCGCGGTGATCGCGGTCGTCACGTCGCTCGCCGCCAGCCCGTATTCGCGCAGCCGGTACGGATCGAGCCAGATGCGCATCGCCTCGTCGGAATCCCACAGCTCGGCCGAGCCCACGCCGGGCGCGCGCTTGAGTTCGCGCAGCACATAGCGGTTCAGATAGTCGGCGAGCTGCGCGGAGTCGCGCGAGCCGTCCGTCGAGGTGAGCGCCACCAGCATCAGGAACGTGTTGGACGCCTTCACCACGTTCACGCCCTGCTGCACGACCGCCTGCGGCAGACGCGCCTCGATCTGCTTGATGCGGTTCTGCACGTCGACGAGCGCGATGTCGGGATTCGTGGCAGGCGCGAAGGTCACGTCGATCTCGAGATTGCCGAGGCCGTCGCTGCTGGTTTCGTAGTAGAGCATGCCGTCCGCGCCATCGAGGCTTTCCTCGATGATGCTCGCGACGTTGTCATCCACGGTTTGTGCCGACGCGCCCGGATACTGCGCGACGATCACGATGCGCGGCGGCGAGAGACGCGGGTACTGCGCGATGGGCAACTGCGTGATGGCGAGCGCGCCCGCCACCATGACGGCGAGCGCGATCACCCACGCGAAGACCGGCCGGTCGATGAAGAAGAAGGGCACGCGAGGCGTCCTGGCGTAAGAAGCTTGATTGACTTAAGGGGCCGGCGAGCTCAGGGCGCTTGCGGACCGTCCGTGACGACCGGCGGCGCGAACACCGGCGCATCGACGAGCCGCGCCATGTGCAGCACGTCGTGCAGCGCGCCGTCGAGGATCGCATCGCCGCGTGCGCGCGCTTCCACCACAAAGCCGAACTTGCGATAGAGCGCCAGCGCGCGCGCGTTGTTCGCGAACACCTGCAACTCGACGCGTCGCAGCCCGAACGCATTGTCGGCGGCGTCGAGCAGCCCGGCGAGCAGCAGCGAGCCCACCCCGCGCCCATGATACGCGTCGTGCACCGAAATGCCGATCGAGCCGCAATGCGAGCGCCGCCCGTCGTACGCGCGAAGTTCGGACTGCCCGACGATCTGCCCTTCGTATTCGGCGACGATCATCATCGAGTCGGCCTTCTGGGTCGCGAGCCACGCGCGCACCGCTTCGCCCGTGCGATAGCCGTGCGAAAGCGTGCCGGGACGCACGCCCGGCAGGTTCATGAGCGCGGCCATCGCCTCGCTGTCGTCGGGTTCGGCGGCGCGCACGCGCAGCGCCTTCGCGAACGCGGCGCGTTGCGCCGCCGCATCGTGAGGAAGATTCATGATGCCTCGCTGTCGATATAGGGAAGCGGCGCACGCAGACGCCCCATCAGAAATGAATCGACGTACGCGCCGTCGCGCAGCATGCTGCCGCGCAGCCGGCCTTCGATCTCGAAGCCGAACTTGCGATAGAGCGCGATGGCGCCCTCGTTGTCGACGAACACCCTGAGTTCGAGGCGGCGCAGGCCGAGCCAGTTGTCGGCGAGATCGAGCATCTCGGCCATGAGCCGCGTGCCGACGCCGCGCCGCTGCCAGTCGCCGTGCACGCCCACGCCGAGATCCGCCACGTGCGCGCGGCGCATGCGGCCGACCTGCACCTGGCCCTGGCCGACCAGTTCCTCGCCCATCCACGCGCCGATCATGATGATTTGCGGCGTGAGCTTCGCGATCCATTCGCGCGTGGATTCCAGCGTGCGAAACGGCGTTTGCGGATCGCCGTGCGCCATCGAAGGCGCGTAGATCAGCGCGTGCAACTGCTCAGCGTCTCGCTCTCTTATGCCGCGCAGCACGAGCGGCCCGCCCGTCTGCGGATTTGCGTTATTCGACATCTGTGCATCCTTGTTGTTTTACGTTTTCCTGCACTTCCGTACTGCGCTTTCCAGCTTCTCTGCTTTGCTGCTTTGCTGCTTTCCTGCTTTCCTGCCTCACTGCTTTCTGCGGCGCGCCCTCGTGCGCGCCGCGTCCAACCCTGCGCGCTACAGCACCAGTTCGAACGACTTCACGAGCGCGCCCGGCAACTGCATGCCGCCGGTCGCGCGCTGTCCCCAGGTGGAATCGGAGAGCAGCAGTTCGGACTGCGCGCCCAGCGCTTCCAGGCGTTCGCCGAGCAGACCGTACAGGCTGTCGTCGAAACGCATGGCGTCGACGGGCGCGACGATCTCGCCGTCCTCCACCCAGAAGGTCGCGAAACGCGTCATGCCGGTCAGGCGGCAATTCATGCGGTCCGAGAAGTTCACGTACCAGAGATTGCCGACGTAGAGCCCGGTGCCCAGACGCGCGAGCACGTCTTCGGGCGCGAGGTCGCCGGTCGCCATCGACACCGTCGTGGCCATTTCCTGCGGCAGCGCGCCGTTCGGTTCGAGCCCGTACTCGCGTGCCGAGCGCGCGCTCGTCAACTGGCCCACGCCACGGCCGCCCTCGATCAGCGGCACGCTCGCGCGCAGATAGCCGTCGTCGTTGAAGGCGGGCGAGATGCCCAGTTCGAGCGACTCGGTCAACGCCACGCGCGAATCGAATGCAACCGCGCCCGTGTTGAGCTTGTAGAGCGGACTCGTCGACGCCGCCTGGGCGCGCGCCGAAAAGCCGCCCCACGCCATCGACTGCACGAACTCGGACAGCGCCGCCGGCGCGAGCCACGCGCGATAGCCGCCCGGCGTGAGTACGCGCGGCGCGCGCAGCAGCACCGGCAGACGCGCGGCCGCCTCGCTCACCTTGGCCGCGAACACGGCGTCGTCCCAGTTGTCGCCCGCGTAGTGCGTCTTGATCGCGCGCCCGTTCGGCTGATACAGCGACCAGCTGAAATTGAAGTTCTCCACTTCGTACCAGCCGCGGCTGCCCGTGGTGGAGGCGAAGCCGCGCGAGAGCGTGCCGCCCGCGTAGAAGCCGACGAAATCGAGTCCCTGCGCGCATTGCGCGACCCGTTCGACGAGCGCCTGCGGTTGCGGCAGCTTGCCGTTGCGACGCGTGCTGCGCGACCACGAGGTGGTGTCGAACAGCACGTGCGGATCGTCGGGCGCGTCGAGCAGACTTTCGCGCAGCGCCGCGAGCGCCTCGGCCGTGTGGCGCACGTCGGCGTTCGCGTCGCCGCTCAGGTCGAGCGTGGAATAGGCCTGACGCGCGCCGTGCACGAGCCGCAGCGTCAGACGCCCCTGCTCCACCTGGCCGCTCTGGCGCACCTTGCCCGCATTGAAGCGGATGAAATCGGACTGCTCGCCCGCGAACGCGCTCAGCACGGTTTCACCGGGCTGACGCTGGCGCTCGATGGCGTCGGCGAGCATTGCGAAATGCGCGTGCCAGTCGATCGAGGCGCCCGGCGCGCGCGTCGCAGTGGCGGCGGTGGCGGCATCCGAGCCTGCAAAAAGCAAATCGGTCATCAGGCGGCTCCGAACACTTCGACGTTGGAAAACACGCAGGCCGGCGAGGCGTGACCCACGCGGATGACCTGCGCGGGCTCGCCCTTGCCGCACATCGGCGTACCGTAGACCGCGCGCGTGGACGCGTCGCCGACCGCCGCGAGGCTGCGCCAGAAGCTCGCGGAAATGCCGCGATAGCTCGGCCGCTTGACGATCTCCGTGAGCTTGCCGTTTTCGATCAGCTGGCCGAACTCGCAGCCGAACTGGAACTTGTTGCGATGATCGTCGATCGACCAGGACGTGTTCGTGCTCATCAGAATGCCGTGCTCGACGCCCGCGATCAGCGCATCGAGCGACTGGTCGCCCGGCTCGATATTGAGGTTCGCCATGCGGTCGATGGGCGGACGGTTCCAGTTCGCCGCACGCGAATTCGCCACGCCGGGCAGGCCCGCGCGCTGCTGCGAAAGCGCGCCGCCGAGCGGTCGCTCCAGCACGCCCGCGCGAATCAGATATTCCTTGCTGGCCGCGCTGCCGTCGTCGTCGAAGGCATAGGCGGCGGCTTCCTCGCGCGTGTCCGGGTCGAAGGTCACGTTGAGCAGTTCGGAGCCGTACTGATAGCTGCCGAACATCTCCGGCTTCACGAAGCTCCAGCCCGCGAAATTGCGTTCGTCGCCGAGAATGCGGTCGAGTTCGAGCGGATGGCCGATCGACTCGTGAATCTGCAGCATCATCTGGTCGGGCATCAGCAGCAGGTCGCGCTTGCCCGTGGGGCAGTTCGGCGCGGCGAGCAGTTGCAGCGCCTCGTTCGCGACGCGCACACCCGCGCCGTCGAAACCGTAGCGCCCAAGAATTTCCATGCCGCCCTGCGCGAGCAAGCCGTAATGGCCGCCGAGCGTGCGTTCCTGCGTATCGCCGTCGTCGTGCGCGACCACGGACAGCGCCGGCATCAGAAAGCGGAAACGCTGTTCGATGCGCACGCCGTCGCTCGTCAGATAGAGCTGGTCGCACTGCGTGACTTCCATGCCCGCCTGGCGCTCGACAATGCGCGCATCGAGCTTCGCCGCCGCGCATTCGTGCGCGAGGCGCTCGAGCCATTCGCGCCGCGACGGCAGCGCCGCCTGCGCGTTCGGCGAAACGTATTCGCCGCTTTGCGCGGGCCGCGCGACCTCGCGATGGTCGATCAGCGCGTGCGCCGCGCTCGCCTGCGCGCGCGCCGTGGCGATCTCCAGCGCGCGTTGCAGACCGCTCGCCGTGAGGTCCGCCTTGGCCGCGTAGCCCGCGCCCGCGCCGGCCCAGGCCGTCACCATCGCGCCGCGCTCGCGCGCGATGCGCAGCGGCAGCGCCACGTCGTTGCGCACGACGTGATCGTCCTTGCGTTCGTCCACGAAACGCACCGACCAGAAATCGGCCGAACTGCGCAGTCCGCGTACGGCCAACGTCCAGCTTTCATCGATCATGCAATGTTCTCCTTGAGCGCGGCGGATGCCGATGCCGGATTCGCCAGCATCGATGCCGCGAGCAACGACTGCGTATAGGGATGCGTGGGCGCGTCGAGCACCGCGAGCGTGTCGCCCTGCTCGACGATGCGCCCTGCTTTCATCACGATCACGCGATGCGCCATCGCGCGCATCACCGCGAGATCGTGCGTGATGAACAGATAGCTCAGACGATACCGCTTTTGCAGGTCCGTGAGCAACGCCAGCACCTGTTTCTGGATGGAAACGTCAAGCGCGCTGGTCGGTTCGTCCAGCACGATCATCTCGGGTTCGACCGCGAGCGCGCGCGCAATCGCGATGCGCTGACGCTGGCCGCCCGAGAATTCGTGCGGATAACGCAGCATCGACTCGGCCGGCAGCCCGACTTCCTCCAGCAGCCCGCCGATGCGGCGGCGCTTCGCCTCGCCCTTCAGTTGTGGCTGATGCACCGTGAGCCCTTCGCCGACGATCTGCTCGATCGTCATGCGCGGCGAGAGCGAACCGAAAGGATCCTGAAATACGACCTGCATGCGCTTGTAGAGCGACAGGCGCTCGCCCGCGCCGCGCAGCGCCGCGAGCGGCTTCCCGTCGATACGGATCTCGCCCTCCGCCGCGCCCTGCAAGCCTAACACCGTCGAGGCGAGCGTGGACTTGCCCGATCCCGATTCGCCGACCACGCCGAGCGTTTCGCCACGCCGCAGCGTGAGGCTCGCTTCGTGCACGGCGCGAAATGCGTCGCCGCCGAACAGCGAGCGCCAGCCCTTGCCCGCCGTGCGGTAATCGACGGCCAGATCTTTCACGTCGAGAATCACGGGCGCGTCGGGCGCGACCGGCTGCACCGCGCGCGACGGCTCGCTGTCGAGCAGACGCTGCGTGTACGGATGCTGCGGATTCGAAAACAGCGCCTCGGTCGTGTTGGTTTCCACCAGCACGCCCTTTTCCATCACCGCGACGCGCTGCGCGAAGCGGCGCACGAGATTCAGATCGTGCGTGATCAGCAGCACGGCCATGCCGCGCGCGGCCGCTTCCTGCTCCTGCAGTTCGAGCAGCAGATCGACGATCTGCTGGCGCACGGTCACGTCGAGCGCCGTGGTCGGTTCGTCGGCGAGCAGCAGACGCGGACGGCACGCGAGCGCCATCGCGATCATCGCGCGTTGACGCTGGCCGCCCGAAAGCTGGTGCGGGAAGCTGTCGATGCGGCGCTCCGGCTCGGGAATGCCGGTGCGACGCAGCAGTTCGATGCCACGCGCGCGCGCCGCGTTCGGTCGCAGACCTTCGTGCAGACGCAGGCTTTCCGCGATCTGCTTGCCGATCGTGAAGAGCGGATTGAGCGCGGTCATCGGCTCCTGAAACACCATGGCGATGTCGCCGCCGCGAATGCCGCGCATCTGGCGCTCGCTCTGTTGCAGCAGATCGACGCCGTCGAGCAGCATGCGCCCGCCGAGTTCCGCCTGCGCGACGAGGCCGAGGATCGACAGCGCGGTCACGCTCTTGCCCGAACCCGATTCGCCGACCAGCGCGACGCGTTCGCCGCGCGCGATCGACAGGCTCAGATCGCGCACGGCGAGCTTGTCGCCGAAACGCACCGAAAAATCCTGAATATCCAGCAACGGTGCGCTCATCATTTGCCTCCGCCGAATGCCGAGCCGCGTGCGCGCGTGTCGAGCGCATTGCGCAGCGCGTCGCCCATGAAGGTCAGCAGCAGCAGCGTGATGACCAGCGCCGCGAACGCCGAAATCGAAATCCACCACGCGTCGAGATTGTTCTTGCCTTCCTGCAGCAGCTCGCCGAGGCTCGGCATCGGCGGCGGCACGCCGAGGCCCAGAAAGTCGAGACTCGTGAGCGAGAGAATCGCCGCGCTCATGCGGAACGGCAGGAACGTGATGACCGGCGTGAGACTGTTCGGCAGCACGTGACGCCACATGATCTGCCAGTTCGTGAGCCCCATCGTGCGCGCGGCCTTCACGTAGTCGAGCGAGCGATTGCGCAGGAATTCGGCGCGCACGTAATCGGACAGCACGAGCCAGCCGAACATCGACAGCAGGATGAACAGCAGCCACAGCGTGGGCTCGAAGATCGACGCGAAGATGATCAGCAGATAGAGATCGGGCATCGAACTCCAGATCTCGATCAGGCGCTGGCCGATCAGGTCGGTGCGGCCGCCGTAGAAGCCCTGCACCGCGCCCGTGAGCACGCCGAGCAGCACGCCCGAGACCGTGAGCGCGAACGCCATCAGCACCGAAAGGCGGAAGCCGTACAGCAGGCGCGCGACCACGTCGCGGCCGAACTGATCGGTGCCGAGCCAGTTGCTCGACGACGGCGGCGCCGGATACGGACGCGCCGCGAAATAGTCGATCGTGTCGTAGCGATACGGATTCGGCGGATAGACCGCGAAGTTGCCGTGCGAGGTCAGCTTCGAGCGAATGTACGGATCCAGATAATTGGTCTGCGCGGGAAAATCGCCGCCGAACAAGGTCTCCGGATAATCCTTCACGATCGGAAAATAGTAGTGCCCGTCATAGCGCACCACGAGCGGCCGGTCGTTCGAGAGCACTTCGCCGAACAGGCTGACGACGAACAGCACCATGAAGATCACGAGGCTCCAGTAACCGAGCCGCTGCGCGCGAAAGCGCAGCCACGTGCGACGCCACGGCGAAACCGGCTGCGCGTGCGCGAGCGTGGCGGAATCAGCGGTCCAGCCGGTGGAACTGGATGCGGGGGTCGACGAGGACATAGCAGACATCGGCAATGAGTTTGGTGACGAGGGCGATCAGCGTGAACAGAAAGAGCGAGCCGAGCACGACGGGGTAATCGCGGCGGATTACCGAGTCGTACGAAAGCTGCCCCATGCCATCGAGCGAAAAGAGCGTTTCGATCAGCAGGTTGCCGTTGAGAAAGGCGCCCACGAACGCAGCGGGCAGACCGGTGACGAGCGGAATCGCCGCGTTGCGCAGCACGTGCTTCCAGAGCACGTCGCGCTCGGGCGCACCCTTCGCGCGCGCGGTCAGCACGTACTGGCGGCCGATTTCCTCGAGGAAGGTGTTCTTCGTGAGAATCGTGACGATCGCGAAGTTGCCCACCACCGAGGCCGTGACCGGCAGCACCATGTGCCACAGATAATCGAGCACCTTGCCGATCGCGCTGAGGTCGTCGAAGTTGTCGGAGGTGAGGCCGCGCATCGGAAACACCTGCCAGAAGGTGCCGCCGCCGAACATCATCAGCAGCAGCACGCCGAGCACGAAGCCGGGAATCGCGTAGCCCGCGAGCACCAGCACGCTCGTGACGGTGTCGAAACGCGAGCCGTTGCGCACGGCTTTCGCAATGCCGAGCGGAACGGAAATCAGATACGTGAGGATCACGGTCCACAAGCCGAGCGAGATCGACACCGGCAGCTTCTCGCGGATCACCTGCCACACGCTCGCGTGCTGATAGTACGACTGGCCGAGATCGAAGGTGGCGTAGTCCTTGAGCATCATCACGTAGCGCGTGAGCGGCGGCTTGTCGAAGCCGAACTGCTTCTTGATCTGCTCGATCTGCTGCGGGTCCACGCCCTGGCTGCCGTGATACCCGCCGCCGCCCGCGCCCACTTCGCCGCCGCGCGCGCCGCTGCCGTGGCGCAACTGCGTGAGCACCTGTTCGACCGGACCGCCCGGCACGAACTGCGTGACGATGAACGTGACCGTGACCACGCCGATGAGCGTCGGCACCATCAGCAAAAGACGTCTGAGAATATAGGCGTACATGCGGCTCCTTACTGCACGGCGGCGGTGTGGGTGGACGAAGCGCCGCCCGCGCGCGCGGGATCGGGCGCGCCGGGTTTGCGGTACCAGTAGTCGATGGTCCACTCTTCCGGCACGTAGGTCAGCGGCGAAATGGCCGGCCGGCCGATCGTGGTCTTGAAGGCGATGCGCTCGTTCGGCGCGTAGTACTCGGGCACGAGGAAGTATTCGTTCATCAGCACGCGGTCGAGCGCATGCGTGGCCGTTTCCAGATCGGCGAGCGTGTTGGCTTTCTGCACGGCGTCGATGAGTTTGTCGACCACTTTCATGCGCACGCCCGGATAGTTTTCCGATCCCACCTGGCTGGCCGCCGCGCTGCCGAAGCGGCGCACCAGCTCGGCGCCCGGAATCGTGGTGGGCGCGTAGATGTAGGTGGTCATGTCGTAATCGAAATTGTCGATACGCTTCTGATACAGCGCGCTGTCGATCTCGCGCAGATGCGCCTGGATGCCGAGCATGCCGAGCGCCTGCGTGTACGGCAGGATCAGGCGGTCCATGCCCGGTTCGTCGTCGATGATCTCGACGGTCATGGGCTCGCCGGCCGCGTTGCGCAGCGCGCCGTCGCGATAGTGCCAGCCCGCCTGCGCGAGCAGATCGCGCGCCTCGCGCAGATTGCCGCGCAGCGAATTGGGCGGCAGCGTGTTCGGCAACTGCATCATCGGGCCGAACACCTCGGGCGGCAGACTCGCGCGATACGGCTCCAGCAGCGCGAGTTCCTGCGCCGACGGCAGGCCCGTGGCAGCGAACGGACTCACGTCGAAATAGCTCTTCAGGCGCGTGTACTGACCGTAGAACATCATGCGGTTCATCCAGTCGTAATCGAACGCGAGCGAAAGCGCATGACGCACGCGCACGTCCTTGAAGCGGTCCTTGCGCGTGTTGATGAGCATGCCCTGGAACTGCGCGGGGCTCGTCGCGAAGTCGCGCTTTTCGAGCATGCCGTTGCGGAAATTCTTGCCCACGTATTTGCGCGCCCATTGCGTGGCGCTGTACTCGACGTGCACGTCGGCGTCGCCGGCCTTGAACGCTTCGAGCTGCGTATACAGGTCGAGATACAGATTGAAGACGATGCGCTGGAAGCGGTACATGCCGCGCCGCGTCGGCAGATCCGCGGCCCAGTAGTCGGGATTGCGGCGGTAGATGATCTGCTTGTCGTTCTTGCGCGACTCGATCAGATACGCGCCGCTCGCGATCGGCGGCACGTTCGAGAGCTGGTTGAACGCGATGGTCGTGCCGTCGGCCTTCTTCGCCCACTTCGGCGAGAACACCGGCAGGTCGCCCGCGATCAGCGGCGCGTCGCGTTCGGCGCGGCGGAAATCGAAGCGCACCGTATGCGGGTCGATCACCACGACGTCGCGAATCACTTCGAACTGCGCGTTGAACAGCGGCGAGGCCTGCGAGCTCGTGAGCGTGTCGAACGAATACTTGACGTCGGCGGCCGTGATCGGGTCGCCGTTCGAGAAGCGCGCGCGCGGGTCGATATGGAAGGTCGCCGACGTGAGATCGGGCGCGACGTCCACGCTCTGCGCGATCAGCGGATACTCGGAGGCGAGTTCGTCCCAGCTGCGCTGCATCAGCGTGTCGAACATCAGATTCTTGATGTCCGGCGCGGGCGAGCCGCGCACGAGAAAGGGATTGAGCGAGTCGTAGCTCTGCGCCTGATCGAAATTCTGGAAGCTCAGCGTGCCGTCCGTGGGCGCGTCGGGATCGGCGTAATCGAAATGCGTGAAGTTGGCCGGATATTTGGGCGCGTCGTACTGCGCGATGGCCGTGGCCGCCTGCGCGACACCGGCGAACGCCGCCCCCAGCGTGCATGCTGCAAGCGCTACGCGGGCTGCCGCCACGACGCGCGCACACTTCGTCAGTCTCATCTTCGGTCTTTCTGTCCGCATGGTTTGCGTTAGCGGCACGCGGCGCGCGCAGGTGATGCGCGCGCCGCGGCCTTGATGCGTCCTTCGTGAGGACAGGGCCGGTCGCCCGGCCCTTGCTGCTAGCCCACTGCGTTTAGAACTTGTACGTTGCGCCGATCTGCAGGTAACGGCCCACGTAGTTGTACAGCGACTGGTCGTAGCCGGTCTGGTCGATCGCACCGAGCCAGAGCGGATCGTACGGCGGCGCCTTGTTGAAGATGTTGTTGATGCCGCCGTAGATGGTCCAGTGCTTGAAGCCCGAGTACGCGACGTTCAGGTTGAACTGGCTGTACGAGCCCGTCGAGTAGTTGTAGCCCAGCGCATCCGAATACGGGCCGACGTACTGCCAGTCGAGCGTCGCATTCCACTTGTGCCAGTTCCACGCCAGATCCGTGGTGCCCTTCCAGCGCGGGAACGAGCCGCCGAACGGCTGCGCGAGCGTCGAGTCGTTGCCTGCGCCGTCGATCGTGCCCGTGCTGCCGCCGATGCCGTCCATCTTGAAGTGCCAGACGTAGGCCCAGTCCGCCGACAGCGTGAAGCGGCCGATCTGCGTGTTGATCGACTGGCTGAAGGTGGTTTCGAAGCCCGACGTGTCGAACGAACCGAGGTTCTGGTACGGCTCGACCATGTAGGCAATCGAGCCGTCCGAGTTGTAGACCGTCTTGCTCGGGTCGACCACCGCGCCGATCGCGTTATCCACGTGAATCTTGTAGAAGTCGAAGCCCACATCGGTGCCACGCGCCGGCGACAGCTGGAAGCCGATGTTGTAGTTCTTCGTGCGTTCCGGCTGCAGCTTCGTGTTGCCGGTCGTGATGACGGTTTCATCCGCGCCATTCGGACCGACCGGCGAGATGCCCGTGCTGGTCGAGTTGGTGTTCTCGACGAAGCTCGGCGCACGGAAGCCGCGGTTGTACGAACCGTACATCGTGAACTGCTGGATCGGCTGGAAGCGCAGTGCGAAGCGCGGCGAGAACGCGCCGCCGAAGTCGCTGTAATGGTCGTAGCGGCCCGACTGGCTGAAGGTCAGGATGTGCTGCCAGAGCGGAATGTCGACCTGGTAGTACACGGCCGCGACATTGCGCTCGCCGTCGACGGTCTGCAGCGCCGGGCTCAGCACCGAGCCGTCCATCGTGTTCGCGCCCTGGTTGATACGCTCGCTCTGGTGCGTGAACTGGCTGCCGAGGCCGAGGCCCACGTCGCCGGTCGGGATGTGGAACAGGTTCGGCGTGGACAGCGTGGCGTCCACCACGTCGAGCTTCGACACCGCGATGTTGTTGGTGTCGGTGAACACGCCGTTCAGGCCGTTAGGCGTCGCCGACGGATTCGCGAAGTCGTAGGTGCCGTTCGCGAGCATGTTCTCCACGCCCGCCACGCTCAACTGACCCGTCGTGGTGTTCGTGACCGTGCTCTGCGAGTGGCCGTACGACAATGCCCAATCCCAGTCTTCCTTCGAGATCGAGAAGTTGCCCTTGATCCCCATCGCCGCGCGGTAGAAGTTCGCTTCGGTGGTATCGGAGACCACATTCGGCAGCCACGTGAAGATCGTCGCGTCAGTGCCGTACGGGTTGTACTTGTTGCTCGCCGGCACCACGGCCTGCCACGCGGAGAGCGTGCCGGTGGCCGGGTCGTAGATCGTCTTGTTGCCGAGGTACGACGCGAAGTCGTTGGTAACCGACTTGATGTTGCTTTCCCAGAGGTCGGCCCACGCCGTGGTGTTGTCGTTGACCTTGAAGTCCGCGTGAACCTTGGCGTTCCAGCGCTCGGTCCACGGATCGATCGAGCCCGATTCGGCCGTGTTGCGGCCGCACACCGTGCCGCCCGAGGCCGCGCCCGTGTTCGACGCGATGATGTTGCTGCTGAACGGCTGGACCACGCCGCCGCAGGGACCGACGGCTTCCGCGAGACCCGAGGTCGGGTTCAGCCAGTACGACGGCGAGAGGATCGAGCCGCCGTAGCCCTTGTTGCTGAAGTCCTGGTTCTCGGTGGTGTCGCGGTCGGCGAGCGTGAAGCCATTCGACTTGTAGTAGCTCATCGTGGCGGTCACGTTGAAGCGGTCGCTCGTGAGATTGCCGAAGCCGCCGAGAATGCCGAACTTGGTCGTGCCCGCGCCGCCTTGCGTGGCGCCGCCGTAGCTGCCGTCCAGTTGCAGGCCCTGGAAGTCGTGCTTCGTGATGATGTTCACGACGCCCGCGATGGCGTCCGAACCGTATTGCGACACGGCGCCGGTCTTGACCACTTCGATGCGGTCGACGGCGTTCAGGGGAATGGCGTTAAGGTCGAAGAAGGTGTCGGTGCCGTTCACGGCGAAGCCGTACGGCGCGACACGCTGACCGTCCACGAGCACGAGCGTGTACTTCTCGCTCAGGCCGCGCAGTGCGATACCGGCGCCGCCGGCCGCGAAGCTGTCGTCGTTCGACTCGCCCCAGCTGTTCGCGGAGTTCGCCGAGATCGTGCGCATGTAGTCCGAGACGCTCGTCGCGCCCGAATTCTGGATCTGCTGCGGCGTGATCGTCTGCACCGCCTGATAGCCGGTCTTGTCGGACTGGCGGATCAGCGAGCCGGTCACCTCGAACTTCTTGAGCTGCGCGACGTTGTCGCCGTTCGCCTTGGTCGTCGTGGACGACGAAGCCGAGGGCGCCGTCGACGCCGCGGCGTCGGACGCACCCGTGGCCGCCGCGGCGGCGGTCGCGCCGCTCGTGGCGGCAGGCTGGCTTTGTGCGAATGCCGGCGCCGCGATGGCCGCCGATAGTGCGACTTCAGCCCAGATTATCCTTTTGATGGCTAGCGCCAAAACCCTCTGTTTCACTTTTTCCCCTTCTCACTCGTCAGTCACGCCCACTTGCGTCACGCGGGGCGAGGTCTTGTGAACCTCGCCGTCGATTGACGACGCTGTCGCGTCGCGCCCATTGTGCGAATCGCCCCGGCGGCGCGGTTGCATCCGGCGTGGCGATTCACCCAAACCCCTTTTGAAATCGGACTGCTAACGGCTTTCAAAGCATGTGCGCCACGCAATCACAGCACTACGTCTTTCTTTGCGGACGCCTTCTGTCCCGCGCGGCAACCCCTGTTTATGCTTGCGCGCCACGCGGGTGAAGTCTTCACATTACATTTGGACTACTAATATTTCTGTATTGCCGTGAAGCGCTTTTTTCTGTTGCAACGGCGTTTCTCAAATCAGCTTCGGCGTACCCACCCAGACGAATACGCTTTCCGTATCGGAGGGATTGGCCCACGCATGCGGCACCGCCGATTCGAAATGTGCGGTGTCGCCCGCGCGCAGCACGAACGTCGTATCTTCCAGCGTAAGCGACACTTCGCCGCTCATGACATACAGGAACTCTTCCGTTGCCTGCGCAACGACGTCGAAACGTTGCGCGCCGGCCGGCATTTTCACGAGCTGTGCGTCGAGCTTGCGATCGCCGCCCTGCGACGTCAGCCGGCCATACTGATTCGCCGACCCGGTGAAACCAAAAAACTTCAGGCGCTCGGCGCGGCGCACGACCTGCTCTTCCGCCGGTGTTTCGATGAAGTACTGCAAGGTGACGCCCAACGCCCGCGCGATGCCGATCAGCGAGCGCAATGACGGCGTGGCGCGCCCGCGTTCCACCTGCGAGAGATAAGGCTTGGATATTCCCGCCAGCTCCGCGGTCTCCTGCAACGTGCGCCTGAGGCGCTGACGCAGGGCGCGAATGCGGCGGCCGGTTGTTGCTGCAACGTATGCCTTCTCGTCAAGTGGCGAAACCATAGCAAGACAAAATAACGCGTCAAAATTTGTTTGATTAGATCGAACTTATTTTTATGGCGCGACACCTCCATCGGCTCGCACCAAAAGCGAGCCGTTTTTATTTCAAACGGTTTGAACGCACAACGAGAGAAACGTACTGCGTAAAACGCCTGCAATTGGTGCAGATTGCGCCTTGATTGAGGCCAATACAGAGACGCAATTACATCCACATAACAATGCGATAACAACGAGACAACATCGCGATTATTTCGCCGCGATCAGCAACCAGAGCTGGGCGAGATCGGCTGAACCGTCCGTGCCTTTGACCGCCTTGAAAACCGTCACCGCGCGCGCCTTTTGGCCCGCGAAGTAATACGCCTCGCCAAGCCGCAAACGCGCCATGTCCGGATGATCGACGCCCTTGGCGAGCGCCGCGTCCATCGCCGCGAAACCGGCCTGCTGTTGCCCCGCGAAGACCTGATTGAAGCCCACGTCGAACGGCGAGAGCGGATTCTGCGGATCGGCGGGCGCGCTCGCACGTTTGGCGGCAAGCGCCTGCAGACGACGCTCGCGATCCGCCTGCGCGTCGTGGCCCAGCACACCGCTCGTAAAGCCCTGATCGACGACCTGCTTGCCTTCCGCCGTCGACCCGGACATGATCGCGAGCTGCGTGAATTCCATGTAGTCGTTCGCGTCCGACAACGAGCCGGCGGCGCGACGCAGCCGGTACACGTCGACGTCGAGCGCGGAGAGATATCCCGGCTTCGCGCGAATGGCGTGGATCAGGTCGTCCCAGTAAGCGGGCTTCGGGTGATACGCCACGAGCTTTTCGAGCGCGCCGCGATAAGCCGCCTGATCGTTGGCCTTCTGCGCGACGGTGCCGAGCAGCTGCAACTGTGCTTCCTCCGGCGCGTGACCGGCGCGCACCTGCGCATCGACGCTCGAACGCAGCAGCGCGAGCGCGCCCGCGTTGTCGCCCGAGAGGTAATACGCCTCGATCAGCAGCGTCTGCATCTGCGGATCGGTGCCGCCCGCCTTCTGATAGCGCTGCGCGGTCCGGATCGCCTTCGCGTAATCCTTCTGCTGGAAATACAGCCCGGCGAGCGCGGCCGCCGTGCGCTGCTCGTCCTCGCCCTTCACCTGGCCGCCCGCGAGCAGCGTTTCGTACGCGCGCTCGGCGGTGGCGTTGTCGCCCGCCGCCGCCGCTGCCGCGCCGCGCATCTCTTCGACCATCAAGGTCTCGTAGTCGGTGCGATTGGGCACGGCGGCCGCCT
>NZ_JAAGPN010000089.1:0-32500 GCF_017104805.1 Paraburkholderia sp. Ac-20347
GCTCACCACCAGCGACTGCGGGTCGATCGGCGCGGCCAGCGGGGCGGCCGCCGCGGCCGCCACCGGCATCGTCACCGCGAATCCGGCCGTGGGCGTGGGCGTGGGTATCGCCGTGCAGGCGGCCACCGACGAAGCCGTCAACCGCTTCATGAAGAGCATGCACGCCGACCAGCAGGAGCTGATCGCGGAAACCGCCGGACGCCTGCCCGTCGACGGCACCGACACCTGGCGCATCAAGCACACGCTGCCCGTGGAAAACGGCCACGGCAAGGTGCGCGTGACGCGCGCGTTCGCGTCGGCGCTCGCGCTGTGCAAGGACTTCGTGTTCTCGGTGCAGGACGGCGACGCCGCCAATTCGCCCGAGCAGTGGTACACCGCGACCGCGTGCCAGGATCAGAGCACCTGGAAATGGGCGACGGCCGAGCCTGCGGTGGAACGCTGGGGCTCGCTGCAGTAATTCCACAAGCAACGCTCGCGCAACACGAAAAAAAACGGTCGCCCAGGCGACCGTTTTTCATGGTGCGTATCGCGTGAAGGCGATCCGCGAAATCGATCAGGACTCCACGTCTTCGAGACTGAAGATTTCGGACTGGTCGTTGTACGAGAAGATCTCGCCGTAACGGCCCCAGTCGATCACGGTGTCGAGCGTCTCTTCGGCCGCGCCGTCGGAGAGAAAGTCTTCGAGTTCCTGCTCGAAGCGCACGCGCGGCGCGCGGTGGCCCGGACGTTCGTTGAGCACCTTCTTGATCCGCGCCGCGAGCGGCACGTGACGCAGCAGATGCTCGGCGAACATCATCTTGCGCTCCTGCGTGCCGAATTCCGCGAACACACGCGCGGGCGGGGTGAGCAGCACGTCGCCTTCGCGCACATCGGCGAACCCGAGGTGTTGCAGCACTTCCGCGATCGGGAACAGATCGTCCACTTCCAGATGCAGCGAGCGCGCGATTTCCGGCATGTCGGCGCGGCCGTGATACGGCGCGGCGGCGAGCGTTTCGATCAGACCGGCCATCAGGTTGGTCGACACGCGCGGCAGCCAGCTGCCGAGTTCGAGCCCCTTCTTCGTCGTCTCGTCGGTCTGACGCGCGGTCATCTTCGCGTAGATGTCGTCGACGAGCTTGCGGAACGCCGGGTCCAGACGATTGCGCGGATGCTTGAACGGCACCTTGATTTCCGCGACCACGCGCCCCGGATTCGACGACAGCACCAGAATGCGGTCGCACATGAACACCGCTTCCTCGATGTTGTGCGTGACGATCAGCACCGACTTGATCGGCAGACGGCCTTGCGTCCAGAGATCGAGCAGGTCGGTACGCAGCGTTTCGGCGGTCAGCACGTCGAGCGCGGAGAACGGCTCGTCCATCAGCATCAGCATCGGGTCGACGACGAGCGCGCGCGCGAAGCCCACGCGCTGGCGCATGCCGCCCGAGAGTTCGCGCGGATAGGCGTTTTCGAAGCCGTCGAGACCGATCAGGTCGATCGCCGCCAGCGCGCGTTCGCGACGCTCGCGCGCGCCCACGCCCTGCGCTTCCAGACCGGCTTCCACGTTCTGCAGCACCGTCAGCCACGGGAACAGCGCGAAGGTCTGGAACACCATCGCCACGCCTTCGGCCGGGCCGTCGAGCGGCTTGCCGCGCCACGTCACCTCGCCGCCGGTCGGCTCGATCAGCCCGGCGATGATGCGCAGCAGCGTCGATTTACCCGAGCCGGAACGGCCGAGCAGCCCGACGATCTCGCCTTCGCGCAGCGACAGATTGGCGTCGTCGAGCACCAGCAGTTCGCCCTGCGACTTGTTGAAACCCCGGCACACGTCCTTGACACGCAGGATTTCCTCGCCGAGACGCGGCGGATTCGGGGCCGTCTGCACGTCGCCGTGCGCGGTGCTCAGGGTCTTGGGGTTTTGCATCGCGTTACCTTCGATCCTTCGATCCTTCGTTGATTCGCTCAGTTTCTGCGCGTTTTTTGCGCGGTTTCGCCCGATGGCGATCAGTCGAGCCGCAGCCGCGATTCGGCATGCGTGTACAGCGGACGCCAGAGCACGCGGTTGAACAGCGTGACGAACAGCGACATAACGGCGATGCCGAGAATGATCTTCGGAAAATCACCGGCGGCGGTCATCTGCGCGATATACGCGCCGAGGCCATGCGCTTCGAGTTTCGTGTCGCCCCACTGCACGTATTCGGCGACGATGCTCGCGTTCCACGCGCCGCCCGAGGCCGTGATCGCGCCTGTGATGTAGTACGGGAAGATGCCCGGCAGCACCGCCTGACGCCACCACTGCCAGCCACGGATGCGGAAATTCTTCGCCGCTTCCTTGTAGTCGTTCGGGTAGGCGCTCGCCCCGGCAATCACGTTGAACAGGATATACCACTGCGTGCCGAGCACGATCAGCGGTGACAGCCAGATGTCAGGATTGAGGTGGAAGCGCACAATCACAATCACGAACACCGGGAACAGCAGGTTCGCCGGGAACGCCGCGAGAAACTGCGCGAGCGGCTGGATCTTTTCCGCGAGCGCCGGACGCATGCCGATCAGCACGCCGAGCGGCACCCAGATCACCGAGGCGATCGCGATCAGCACCATCACGCGGAACAGCGTGATGAGGCCGAGCACCAGCACATGGCCGACTTCGTCGAGCGAGACGCCGGTGCGCACGTAGGCCACCACGCGCCAGACCACGAACAGCGTCAGCGCGATCACGAACAGCGCCCAGACGATATCGCCGAGCTTCGAGCGCACGCCGCTGCGCGCGGGAGCCACGGGCGCGGCGCGCTGGATCGTCGGGAACGCGGGCAGACGCAGAGGAATGCGCGCGGCCTTGGCGAAAATCCAGCCGAGCGGCACGAGCAGTTCGTGAATCAGATGCGTGCGGCGGATCAGGTCGAGCAGCCAGGACTCGGGCGCGTCGCCGGAACTGGTGTTCTCCATGCGGAACTTGTCGGCCCATGCGACGAGCGGACGGAACAGCAACTGGTCGTAGGCGAGGATCACGACCGTCATCGTCAGGATCACCCAGCCGATCGCGTGCATGTTGCGCTCGGCGATGGCCTGCGCGAGATAGGCGCCGACGCCCGGCAGCGTGATCGTGTTGTTGCCCACCGTGATCGCTTCGGAAGCCACCACGAAGAACCAGCCGCCCGACATCGACATCATCATGTTCCAGATGAGGCCCGGCATCGAGAACGGCACTTCGAGCTTCCAGAAGCGCTGCCAGTTGGTCAGATGGAAACCTTTGGAGACTTCATCGAGATCGCGCGGCACGGTGCGCAGCGATTGATAGAAGCTGAAGGTCATGTTCCATGCCTGGCTCGTGAAGATCGCGAAGATCGCCGCGAGTTCGGCGCCCAGCACGCGCGAGGGAAACAGCGCGAGAAAGAACGTGACCGTGAACGAGATATAGCCGAGCACCGGCACCGACTGGAGGATGTCGAGAATCGGCACCAGCACGAGACCCGCGCGACGGCTCTTGGCCGCGAGCGTGCCGTAGACCAGCGTGAAGATCAGCGAGGCGACCATCGCCGCCAGCATGCGCAGCGTCGTGCGCATCGCGTATTCGGGCAGGTTCGAGGCGTCGAGCGAAATCGGCTGCGCCTTGAGCGTGGCGATGGGCGCCATCGTTTCGTGAAAGCCCACGGCCGCCATGGCGATCAGGCAGATGATGAGCGGGAACGCCACGAAGTCCCAGCGATTGGGCAGCACGCGCCACGCCGAAGCGTTGGCCGTGCGGTTCAGGTTGAACTTGAATTCCATCAGACGCGCTCCCCGTTGAAGATCGATGCGGCGGCCGCGCGGTGCGGTGCGCGCGCAGCACAAGCCGGGCAAGCGACGCAAGCAACACACGCAACGCGGGCGGCGCGCGGAGAGCGGAAATCAGCAAAGGCAAGACGCATGGACTGAGTATTTCGTTAGCGTTGATGACGCGGCGGCGGGCCGCTCACGCGGCAGGCTTGCCTTGTTCGGAACGGCACGACACTACACCAACCTTCGTGACACATTCAACCTCGCGCGTCACGCTGGCGGGATTCCGGCAAACGCCCGCCGGCCGGGGCTTTCGAGCTGCTTTCGGGTCGCTTGCTGCGATATTCCGGCAAGCATCCGGCACGGCAGCCCTCGGTTCCCCAAACGACTACGCCATACGGCAAACACGTGCGACGCCCGCCAGACGGCGTTTGCAGGCTCGCGCACGCCGTTCGAGAGGTAGAATCGTCACGCGGCGACGGCCACCCCTTCGCCGCGCAGTGTCCCGTTGTGCCGGGCCGGTGCTTCTCGCGCCGGGATATCGGGCGAGCCGCCCGCTCAAGCATCAGGCGCGCCATGCCCATCCACGAACCAGAAGGCCGATGAACAGGAGACTCTTGCGCCAGGCAACTGGGCCCTTGGGGGTCCTGCTGGCCGCGCTCATCTACTGGCTGGGTGCCGGCTGGCTCGCCGACCACATGGTGCGTCAGGAGCTTGACACGGCGCTTGACGTCCAGCGTCAGATGACGCGCTCCGTCGTCGACAACATGGCTGAAGTGATCGCCAGCGATCTCTCCATGTCGCGCGCGATTCCCGCGACCATCGCAGAAACCCACGTGGTGCAGCAGGCGCTCACTGCGGCCGGGCATTATGCCGCGTTGCGCACGTCTACGGAACTGGCGAGACGCGAAGCGTTGCAGCAGATGCCCGAGCTCGCCGCCGTCAACCGCTTTCTGCAGGAAGCGCAAGGCTTCTCCGGCTTCGACGCGATCTGGCTCGTCAACAGCAACGGCATCTGCATCGCGTCGAGCAACGCGATGAACAGGATCTCCTATTTAGGCGTCGACATGCGCCCGCGTGCGTACCTCAGCGACACGCTGCTTGGCGCGTTCTCCGAAACCTATGGCGTGGGCACGTCGAGCGGCGAGCCCGGCATCTTCGTTGCCGCGCCCTCCTACGACAACGGTCTTCTCGTCGGCGCCGTGGTCGCCAAGGTGAGCATCGCGCGACTGCGCCACTGGGTCACGCATCCGGGCACCTTCGTCTCCGACAGCAACGGCGTGATCGTGATGGCGCACGACAGCGCGCTCGAAGGGCTCGCGATGCCAGGCTCGCACGTCGAGGAGATGAACGCCGTCGACCGCGTGAACACCTATCTGCGCGAGCGCTTCTCCGAACTGTCGCTGCAGAACGCCGCCGACGCCGCCACGAATCAGGCGCCGTGGATGCCCGCGCAGGCCGCGCAGTCGCTTGTCGATCTGCCGGGCCAGCGTCTGCCCGCGCTTTACGAAGTGCGCGGCGGGCTCAACTCCGGACTCTCCGCGCATCTCGTCGATCCGCTCAACGCCTGGCCCGAACTGATTGCCAACCATCGGCGCGATCGTCTGCTGATTTTTCTGATGCTCACGGGCATCTCAGCGCTCGCAGGAGTGATTTCGATTTCATGGGTGCGCGAGCGGCGCCTGCATCGCGCGAGCCGCGACCTCGCGGGGCAACTGCAGGCCGCCAACGCGCTGCTCGCCGCCGAAGCGCGCCACGACGCGCTCACCGGCGCGCTGTCGCGCCGCTATTTCCTCGACCTGCTGCGCCGCGAAATCGACGCCGCCTATGCGCAGGGCAAGCCGCTGTGCATGGCGATCGCCGACCTCGATCACTTCAAGCAGATCAACGACCGATTCGGCCATCCGGCGGGCGACCGCGCGCTTCAGCATTTCGCTTCGACCTGCCGCGCCGCGTTGCGGTCCGACGACGCCGTGGGACGACTCGGCGGCGAGGAGTTCGGCATCCTGCTGCCCGGTACCTCGCTCTCGACCGCGCGCGACGTGATCGATCGCCTTCGCCGCGAAGTGAAGTCGAGCCCGTGCGCGGAACTGCCCGCGGAGTCGAACCTGAGCGTGAGCATCGGCGTCACCGAACTGGCCGCGTCGCAGGATCAGCCCGAACGGCTGATGAGCCGCGCCGATCTGGCGCTTTACATGGCGAAAGCGGGCGGCCGCGACCGCTGTGAGGCGATGACCGCCGACGGCGCCGTACCGCCGCGCAGCGCCGCCGAAACGTGGTGAGCGCGCCGTCGCCGCGTACGCCGAACATCAGCACACACTCACTTAACTGCAGAACTCGACCGGGGCAAACCGGTCCGACGCGGTATCATCGGACCAGCACAGCACGCGCCGCCATGCTGCGCGCATCGCCGAAGTCCGGCGCGCGGTCCGGCGCGCGGCGCATCAGGTCGTTTCACAGCACATATCAGGAGGCTTGCATGAAGGGAAATCTGGTCATCGTCTGCCGCGATCAGGATGCTCTCGCGTTCGACCAGTTGATGGTGGAATACGGCGCGTTCCAGACGCGCCTCTCTTCGACCGCGTGGTATCTGAAGCTCGAGGCTGCGCCCGAGCTGGTCCAGGAAGAGATTCTCGCCCGCATCGGCAAGTACACGACCCACTACATCTTCGAAGCCGACAGCGTTGTCTACAACACGGTCGACAGCGAAGCCGCCGCCGCACTCGACACGCTGTTCTCGGCCTGAAAATAAAAAGAGCGGCTGGTTCGCAGCCGCTCCGGGTCACACTGATTCATATTCGCCAACAAACATCCGCTGGTCTTTCGGTCGGCTCCGGCACAGCCCGGACGCCCGCCGCGCAAATCCCCAAACCGTCTAGAGCACGCCGGCGCTCACCAGATCTGAGCCGCCTCGGCCACCGTACGCTCGACCACTTCGAACGGAAAACTCATGCGCACCGCGAGGCCGCCGCTTTCGCCGTTGCCGATGGCGATCTCGCCGCCCGCACGCCGCACGAGCCGCTCGACGATCGCGAGACCCAGGCCGCTGTGGCCGTTGCCGCCGCGCGCCGGATCGAGCCGCACGAACGGACGGCTCGCCTGCGTGAGGTCCTGGTCGGCGATGCCCTTGCCGTGGTCGCGCACCGTGAGCGTGTAGCCCTCGGCATCGCGCGACGTTTCGATCACGACGGGCGGCGCGCCATAGGCGTGCGCGTTGTCGAGCAAGTTGGCAACCACGCGGTCGAGCGTGGCAGCCGGGAGACGGAAATCCGGACCGGCCTTGAAGCGCCTCTCGATGGCCAGCGTCTCGCCGCCCACCGTGCGGTAATTGCGCGCGATGCGCTCGCACTGCTCGTCGACTTCGACGGGCTCGCTGCGGTCGGCGCCATCGTGCGCGAACACCAGAAACTGGTCGACGATATGCGCCATCGACTCCACGTCGCGCACCACGCCGTCACGCACCTTTTGCTCGTCCATCATTTCGGCGCGCAGACGCAGACGCGCCAGCGGCGTCTTGAGGTCGTGCGCCACGCCCGCGAGCATGACCGCGCGGTCTTTCTCGGTGCGCTCGACTTCCTTCACCATCTGATTGAAGCCGCGCGTGAGCTGGCGCAGCTCGCGCGGACCGCGCTCGCGCAGCGGCGGCACGGGCTGGCCGCGGCCAAAGCGCGCGACCGCATGAGCCAGCGCACGCAGCGGCTTTTGCACCATCCACGCCGCCACCAGCGCGGCCACCAGCGCCGCCGAGAAGATGATGATGAACCACGGCGCGCGGTCGATCGGCCGCATCATGCGCAGCGGCTGACCCGGCACGACGATCCACTTCGCGTCCTGCGGCCCCTTCACCCACAGCGTGGGCGGACGGCCCGGCATGCCGGGGCGCACTTCCGTGCCCGGCGGCATGCGCTCGCGGATGTCGTCGAGGAAACGGTGGAGCGGCTCCGGCATTTCGTTGCGCATGGTCGGCACGTCCGGGCTGTCGGCCGGCACCAGCTGCACCCGCGAGGGCAGCGGCTGGTCGGGCTCGCGCTGGACGTGCTGGCGCACGGCGTCGACGAGGAACATGGCCTCTTCGACCGCGTAGCGCGATTGCATCTGGTCGCGCTCGAGACGCATGAGCGCGAACCAGGCGACGTGCGACAGCAGCAGAACGCCAATGAAGAGCAGCGCAAGCCGCCCGAACAGCGAATCAACCGGCCGGCGCATGACCACTCTGCTCGCCGTCCGGCACGAAAACGTAGCCTCGGCCACGCACCGTCTGGATGAAGCGCGGCGTGGACGGATCGGTTTCGAGGATGCGGCGCAGACGCCACACCTGCACGTCGATGCCGCGATCGGTGCCGTCGTATTCCGGACCGTGCAGCAGTTCGAGCAGGCGCTCGCGCGTGAGCGTACGCATGGGGTGATTCACGAAAATCTTCAGGAGCGCGAATTCGCTGCCCGACAGCATGATGGGCTTGCCTTCCTGCTGGAGCGTGCGCGACTGGAAGTCGAGCGTGAAGCGGCCGAACGAGAACGGCTCGCGCTGCTCGGGCGCGGCGGCCGAGGGCAGCGTGCGGCGGCGGCGCAGCACGGCCTGCACGCGCGCCAGCAGTTCGCGCGGGTTGAAGGGTTTGCCGAGGTAATCGTCGGCGCCCAGTTCGAGACCGACGATGCGGTCCACGTCGTCGGCGCGCGCGGTCAGCATGATGACGGGGATGTCGTCGCCGGACGCGCGCAGCTTGCGCAGCGCGGTGAGCCCGTCGACGCCCGGCATCATGAGATCGAGCACGATCAGGTCGGGGCGCTCGCGCTCGAGGCGGCGCTCGAGCGAGCCCGCATCGTGCAGCACCGACACTTCCATGCCTTGCCGCGCCAGATAGTCGCGCAGCAGGTCGCGCAGTTCGACGTCGTCATCGACGACCAGAATTTGAGTAGCCATGGGACGAAGTTTAACGCGCGCATGTAAGCCGTTTGCTTACACGGAGGCGCTTTGGGTTACGAGAAGTTACCGCGAAAGGCGCATGTAATGTCGCGTAATGACAACGCCGTGGCCCGTAACACGCCGCTCCTGACCGGCCTATACGCTAGGGACACCGGTTGCGGCCGCCCTCCTTCGGGCGCCGTGCCAAACCGGACCAAACCTTCAAGGATTTGTCAGGAGCATCACCATGTACAAGACTACTTCGCGCCTTCTCGCGATCGCCGCTGCCTCTCTCGCTCTCACGGTCGGCGCAACCGCCGCCAATGCACAAACGCCGCCGCCGCCCCCGGGCGGTCCCGGCATGATGCACGGTCCGCATGGCGGCCCGGGCATGCACGGCGACTTCATGATGGGCGCCAAAAAGCTGCACGACAAGCTCAACCTGAACGCCGCTCAGGAAAAGCAATGGCAAGCCGCCGTCGACACCATGAAGCAGAACGGCCAGGCCATGCGCAAGAACCATGAACAGCTCAAGCAGCAGTTCGACGCGCAGAAGAACCAGCCGATCCTCGACCTGAACGCGATGCACGCCACGCATCAGCAGATCGAGCAGCAGGAAGCGCAACTGCGCGAGCAGACCGCGCAAGCCTGGCTCGCGTTCTACAACGGCCTGAACGACCAGCAGAAGACCACCGTCAGCTCGGCGCTCAAGGAGCACTTCGCGAAGATGGAACAGCGCCACGAGAAGATGCGTCAGCGCTGGGAACAGCATCGCCACGACAAGGGCGCGGCATCGGCGCCGGGCGCGCAGTAAGCACCCGGGCGCAAGTCGAGGCGCGCGCCTGAGCGGACGCGCGGCGGGTCGCGCCGCCGCATGTCCGCCCGGCGCGGGCCTGACCGCCCTGTTCAGCAAAGACGCAAACACAAGCGAAAGCGCCGCGAGTCTCATCCCTCGCGGCGCTTTTTTCATGGCCGCGCGCGGAGCGTTTCCGCGCGCGGCGTCACACGCGCAGCCTGCGCGTGCCGTGCGGCATCACGCCACGTCGAACAGCAGCACTTCCGCCGCTTCGCCCTTCGCGAGCACCACGGCCGTTTCGGCTTCGATCATCGCTGCGTCGCCGGTGTTCAGGCGCTCGCCGTTGACCTCCAGCGCGCCGCGCGCCACCTGCAAGTAGACCCGCCGCCCCGCTGGCACCGCATACTCCGCGCGCTCTTCGCCGTCGATCAGCGCCGCGTGGATCGAGGCGTCGGCCTGCACCGTCACCGAGCCGTCGCGCCCGTCCGGCGAAGCGATCAGGCGCAGACGGCCGCGCTTGTCGGCGTCGTCGAAACGCTTTTCCTCGTAGCCCGGCGCGCCGCCGCGTTCGGTCGGCAGCAGCCAGATCTGCAGCAGATGCGCTTCCTCGTCCTTCGAGGCGTTGAACTCGCTGTGCATCACGCCCGTGCCGGCGCTCATGCGCTGCACGTCGCCGGGGCGGATGGTCGAGCCGTTGCCCATGCTGTCGCGGTGCGCGAGCGCGCCGGAAAGCACATAGGTGACGATTTCCATGTCGCGGTGGCCGTGCGCGCCGAATCCGCGTCCGCCCGCGATGCGGTCGTCGTTGAGCACGCGCAGCGCGCCGTAGTGCAGGTGCGCTTCGTCGAAATAGTCCGCGAACGAGAAGCTGTGATACGTGTCGAGCCAGCCGTGGTTGGCGTGGCCGCGTTCGTCGGCGCGTCGGATGGCGAGCATGGGGATTCTCCGTTATGGGTATCGATGTCCGAAGGTATGGGCAGACGCGCCTCCGCACAATCCGCACCGGCGCACCGCATCGTTTCGCCAGCAACATCAATGGCCTGCGCGGGCGCTCAAGGCGTCACGGGCGCGTCGCGGCCGTCCGGACACCGATCGGGCGCCCGATCGCCGCTCGATGCGCGCCCCGCAACCAATTCTGTCAGACCTGAACCACATGCCTGGTGCCAAGTCGCCCGCGCGCGCCCTGGCTTCGGGTAAAATACCGCGCTTTTCGGCCAGCGCCATCCCGCGCGCGGCCCGGCGCCGGCTTTGGGCGCCAGCCTGGATGCCCAGCGCGTCCGACCCGTATTTTTGATCGCCTACAATGGCGGCGCTCCGGCCACGAGCCGGTTCGCGCAAGTCGCGAGCGAGCGCCGGTATCGACGCGCGCCGTCCGGCGCCGCGGTCCCGAAGCGCCCGCCTCAGCTATGGAAGGGACGGAGTCGGTGATGAACCACTCGCTCCGCCCCGACAGGAGAAAGATGAAGAAGTTCGCAGTGTGCGTCGCGCTCGCCCTGATGGCGGGCAGTGCCGCGGCCAGGGATTGGCATACCGTGCGTATCGGCGTCGATGCGAGCTATCCGCCGTTCGAGTCCAAGGCCGCCAACGGCCAGATCGTCGGTTTCGACGTCGAACTCACGAAGGCGCTGTGCGCGCGCATGAACGTGAAGTGCGTGTGGGTGGAAAACGACCTCGACGGCATCATTCCGGCGCTCAAGGCGCGCAAGTTCGATGCGATCGTCTCGTCGCTGACGATCACGCCGCAGCGCCGCCAGCAGATCGACTACTCCGACAAGCTGTTCGACGCGCCCGCGCGCATGATCGCGCGCAGCGGTTCGCCGCTGCTGCCGACGCCGGAATCGCTCAAGGGCAAGAATGTCGGCGTGGAACAGGGCTCGACCCAGGAAGCGTACGCGAAGGTCCACTGGGCGCCCAAGGGTGTGAACGTGGTGTCGTACCAGAACCAGGATCAGGTTTATCAGGATCTGATCGCGGGCCGCCTCGACGCCACGCTGCAGGATGAAGTGCAGGCCGACTACGGTTTCCTGAAGACGCCGCGCGGCAAGGGCTTCGGCTGGGCCGGTCCGGAAGTCGAGGATCTGGCAACGATCGGCGACGGCACCGCCATCGGCCTGCGCAAGGACGACGCCGACCTGAAGGCGAAGTTCAACGCGGCCCTCGCCTCGCTGCACAAGGACGGCACGTTCGACAAGATCGCGAAGCAGTATTTCGACTTCCCGATCTACAAGGGCAAGTAACTCGGGCAAGCAAGCAGGGCAAAAGGCCGGCGCGCGCGCCGCGCCCGGGGCTCGCCCCGATGGACCGCGCAGGCGCTTCGTATACAGTGCGAGGCGCGTCCTGCGAAGACGCCGTCCAGAGCGCCATCGACACCATTCGACACGCGCCTCCAGGACACGGAGACCGACGGCCACGCGGCGAAGCCTCGCCAGCCGCGCTTGACCGGATTTGAACCGCGGCAGTCGCTGCCGCGCCTTTCGCGAGGCGCCCCTCGGCATCGAGGACGCTTCGTCGAGGACTCACCTATGTTTCTTCAAGGCTACGGCCCGCTGATCCTCGCCGGCACCTGGCAGACCGTCAAGCTCGCGGTGCTCTCGCTCGTGCTCTCCTTCGTGCTCGGGCTGATCGGCGCGGCGGCGAAGCTCTCGAAAAACCGCGTCGTGCACGGCGCGGGCACGGCCTACACCACGCTGATCCGCGGCGTGCCCGATCTCGTGCTGATGCTGCTGCTGTTCTACAGCATCCAGATCTGGCTGAACGACCTCACCGACATGCTCGGCTGGGATCAGATCGACATCGACCCGTTCCTCGCGGGCGTGGTGGTGCTCGGCTTCATCTACGGCGCGTACTTCACGGAAACCTTCCGCGGCGCGTTTCTCGCCGTGCCGCGCGGCCAGCTCGAAGCGGGCCACGCCTACGGCATGACGAACTGGCAGGTGTTCACGCGCATCATGTTCCCGCAGATGATGCGCTTCGCGCTGCCCGGCATCGGCAACAACTGGCAGGTACTCGTGAAGTCCACGGCGCTCGTCTCGATCATCGGTCTCGCCGACGTCGTGAAGGCCAGCCAGGACGCCGGCAAGGGCACGCTGCGCTTTTTCTTCTTCACGCTGCTCGCGGGCGCGATCTATCTCGGCATCACGACGGTCTCGAACTTCGTGCTGATGTATCTCGACAAGCGTTACTCCACGGGCGTGCGCAAAGCGGATCTCTGAGATCCAGGCTCAGGCGGAACTTAGCCAGAAGACAAGACAAGGCCAACGACAATGCAAGACCTGATCCAGCTGATCCAGCAATACTGGCGCAACTATCTCTACACCGACGGCTATCACTTCACGGGCGTCGCGATCACGGCCTGGCTGCTGGTGATTTCGATCGGCCTCGGCTTCTGCCTCTCGGTGCCGCTCGCCGTCGCGCGCGTCTCGAAGAAGAAGTGGCTCTCGGGCCTCGTGTGGCTCTACACGTACATCTTTCGCGGCACGCCGCTCTACGTGCAATTGCTGCTCTGCTACACGGGCCTCTACAGCCTCGAGATCATCCGCAATCACGAGCTGACGAGCGCGTTCTTCCGCAGCGGCATGAACTGCACGCTGCTCGCGTTCACGCTCAATACCTGCGCGTACACGACCGAGATCTTCGCGGGCGCCATCAAGGCGACGCCGTACGGCGAGATCGAGGCCGCGCGCGCCTACGGCATGAGTCCGTTCACGCTGTATCGCCGCGTGATCCTGCCGTCGGCGCTGCGCCGCGCACTGCCCTACTACAGCAACGAAGTCATCCTGATGCTGCACGCGACCACCGTCGCGTTCACGGCGACCGTGCCGGACATCCTGAAGATCGCGCGCGACGTGAACTCGGCGACCTACCAGTCGTTCGGCGCGTTCGGCATCGCCGCGGTGCTGTACCTGATCATTTCATTCACGCTCGTGTGGCTGTTCCGCCAAGCCGAGCGCCGCTGGCTCGCATACCTGCGACCGCAAGGCAAGTGAGCCAACGAGGTCTTTGATGAATTCCCAGAAGCAGAAACTTTTCGTCGATTCGATCCACAAGCAGTACGGCGACAACGAAGTGCTCAAAGGCGTCTCGCTCAAGGCGAACGCCGGCGACGTGATCAGCGTGATCGGCTCGTCTGGCTCCGGCAAGAGCACGATGCTGCGCTGCATTAACTTCCTCGAGCAGCCGAACGCGGGCCGCATCTTCGTCGACGGCGAAGAAGTCATCACGAAGGCCGACCGCCGCAGCGGCGCGCTCGTGGCCGCCGACGTCAAGCAGTTGCAGCGCGTGCGCACCAAGCTCGCAATGGTGTTCCAGCACTTCAACCTGTGGTCGCACATGACGGTGCTCGAGAACGTGATCGAGGCGCCCGTGCACGTGCTCGGTCTCTCGCGCAAGGAAGCCGAGGACCGCGCGCGCGTCTATCTGGAGAAGGTCGGGCTCGCGCCGCGCGTGGAGAAGCAGTATCCGTCGCATCTTTCGGGCGGCCAGCAGCAGCGCGTGGCGATCGCGCGCGCGCTCACGATGAACCCCGATGTGATGCTGTTCGACGAACCGACGTCGGCGCTCGACCCCGAGCTCGTGGGCGAAGTGCTCAAGGTGATGCAGCAGCTCGCCGAGGAAGGCCGCACGATGATCGTCGTCACGCACGAAATGGGTTTCGCGCGCAACGTTTCGAATCATGTGATGTTCCTGCATCAAGGCCGCGTGGAAGAGGAAGGCCTGCCCGCCGAGGTGTTCTCCAATCCGAAGAGCGACCGTCTGCGCCAGTTTTTGTCGGGCAGTCTGAAGTGATGACGCGTTTTGTAGTCGACCGGTAGTCGACTACATCCGCTTCAACGGCGATGTAGTAAAAGTAGTATTTCAAGGCGCTTTCAGCGCCTTTTCTTTTTTGCGGCGCAACTCGCCTCTCCCCCCCGAAAATCGCCTCCAAAAACGCGTTTTTCGCATTACTCCTGCGTCCTTCACGCGTCAATAGTGGCAATCCTGAGGAGCCCCCTGTCTGATCCGTGTGTCCCTTGTCCGATAAGGATTTAGGCATACTTTTCAGACTTGGGTGACCACCATCCAGGAAGGCCATATGGCAATTTGACGACACCCGGCGGCGCCCGCGCGATTTCGTTCGCCACCGTCCACCTTTTTTGCTAAATTAGTAACCAAAGTAGCAAAACAAACTTCTTTAAAAGTAGTTTCACTTCAAATAAGAACGGGAGATGCCAGTCAACCAGGGGATCTGCATGACGACTCGATCAGGTTGTCCTGCTCGCATCGTTTCCGTACGCCGATCCTCCGGGTCACACTCCCTTTACGCGACCGTTTCTGTCCGCAGCACCCCGAAGGCGCGCGGACGTCTTTCGCAGTACTAAGGTTGACTCTTTGACAGGGTATGGAGGAGAAGATGAAGAAAGCATTGCTCGCCGCAGCATTGATGTCGGCTGGCGTCGTGGCGCATGCGCAAAGCAGCGTGACGCTCTACGGCCGCCTCGACGCAGGTGTGGCGTACATGAACGGCGTCGGTGCCGGTTCGGGCGCAAACGGCCAGGCTACCCATGGCACGAGCCAGGTTCAGCTCGAAAGCGGCTACTGGGGCACCAGCCTCTGGGGCATGAAGGGCGTTGAAGACCTCGGCGGCGGCAACAAGGCACTCTTCCAGTTGGAAGGCAGCTTCAGCACGGCAACGGGCGCAGGTCCGGGCAACGGCGGCCTCTTCAATCGCTGGGCAACGGTCGGTATGTCGAACGACAACTACGGTACGCTGCTGATGGGCCGCGAACTGATGATCGTCAACGGCATTTGGGACTTCGACCCGTTCGGTCAGTCGAACTGGTCGTCGGCATCGATGGTCCGTGGTCGTAACTGGCCGCAATCGAGCAACAACATTTCGTACCAGTCGCCGAAGTTCTACGGCTT
This sequence comes from Paraburkholderia sp. Ac-20347, assembly GCF_017104805.1. Classification (NCBI taxonomy): domain Bacteria; kingdom Pseudomonadati; phylum Pseudomonadota; class Betaproteobacteria; order Burkholderiales; family Burkholderiaceae; genus Paraburkholderia; species Paraburkholderia sp. Ac-20347. The sequence continues at coordinate 15,336 of NZ_JAAGPN010000089.1, forward strand.
CGACGTGTACGGCCAGTACTCGTTCTCGAACGCAACGAACTGGAACGGTAACGGCACGACGTCGCAAGGCCGCCAGAACGGCATCCAGCTGACCTACACGAACTCGCTGTTCCAGGTTCGCGGTATCTACGACGAAATCCGCAATCCGGCCAACGGTACGCTGGGCGGCACGTACGACCAGACCAACGCAGACAACGTCTCGCAAGGCGTCTTCGCCTACTCGCGCGACTACATGGCGATGGTCAACGTGTTCCTCGGTCCGTTCAAGGTTCAGGGCGGCTACGAAGCCGTTCGCTCGTCGGGCATGACGGGTCTGGCAATCGGCCAGCCGAGCACGCTCGATCACGAGTGGGGCGGTGTGACGTGGCAAGCCACGCCGGCTGCCGCGCTGATCGCTGCGGTCTACCACGTCAACGCGAACAACGGCGGCGGCAACGCCACGCTGTACACGATCGGCGGCTCGTACAACCTGTCCAAGCGCACGCTGCTCGACCTGCAGGTCGCCACGGTGCAGAACAGCAAGTCGGCCAACTTCGGTCTGAACGCCAACAACTACGGCGACTCGGCTGCCACGGGCAACCCGCTGCCGGGCCACAGCCAGACCGGCGTGTACGCAGGCATCCAGCACTCGTTCTAATTCCGGACGAGTGTAGACAGAACAGCTACATCGACGTTTTCACGCTGCTGCGAGAGGCGCGTATCGGTGCGGTGTCCGAAAGGGTACCGCACCGTTTTTTATTCCTGGGCGACCTTCGGGCCGCCCTTTTTCTTTGCGGGCGTCACGCTGTGACGTGACGCCCGTGCGGACGATCAATCAGACGGCCGCTTCGTTCTCTTCGCCCGTGCGGATGCGGATCACGCGCTCGACGTCGGTGACGAAGATCTTGCCGTCGCCGATCTTGCCGGTGCGCGCCGCGCCGATGATCGCGTCGATCACCTGGTCGGTCTGCGCGTCGGCGACCACGACTTCGATCTTCACTTTCGGCAGGAAGTCGACCACGTATTCGGCGCCGCGATACAGCTCCGTGTGGCCCTTCTGGCGGCCGAAGCCCTTCACTTCGGTGACGGTCAGGCCCGTGAGGCCCACTTCGGCGAGCGCCTCGCGCACTTCGTCGAGCTTGAACGGTTTGATGACGGCGGTAATGCGTTTCATGGCGATCCTCGTTCGGTATCGGTTACGTAGGTTTCGTATCCGGTGACTTGCGGTAAATGGGCAATAAATCGGGCAATGACTGGGCGTAATTTTACGCCGCCGGCTCCTGCGCGGGCACGCGCTCCAGATCGGCGAGCCAGACGACCGATTCCGAATCGCTCGGCGCGCGCCAGTCGCCGCGCGGCGACAACGAGCCGCCCGTGCCGACCTTCGGCGCGTTCGGCACGCAGCTGCGCTTGAACTGGCTCTGGCGGAAGAAGCGGTCGAGGAAAATCCGCAGATTGCGCTTGATGGCCGCCAGATCGTACTGATTGCGCGCGACCTCGGCGTTCTCCGGCCACGCGCCCGTCTCGCGATCGCGCCACGCGTGACGCGCGAGGAACGCGACCTTCGCGGGCGTGAAGCCGAAGCGCAGCGTGTAGTAGAGATTGAAGTCCTGCAGCTCGTACGGTCCGATCGTGCTTTCGGTCTTCTGCTCGGGCGCGCCGTCCGACTTGCCGGGAATCAGTTCGGGGCTGATGTCGGTGCCGAGAATCGCTTCGAGCACGTCGCGTCCGCTCTCCCCGTTCTGGCCGATCTGGCCGGTTTCCGCGACCCAGCGCACGAGGTGCGTGATGAGCGTCTTCGGCACGCTGGCGTTCACGTTGTAATGCGACATGTGATCGCCGACGCCGTAGGTGCACCAGCCGAGCGCGAGCTCGGACAGATCGCCCGTGCCGATCACGATCGCATGATTGAAGTTCGCGAGACGGAACAGATGATTCGTGCGCTCGCCCGCCTGCACGTTTTCAAACGTGATGTCGTAGCTTTCCTTGCCTTCCGAATACGGATGGCCGAGGTCTTCGAGCATCTGCATGCAGCTCTTGCGGATGTCGATTTCGCGCGCCGTGCAGCCCACGAGGCTCATCAGCTCGCGCGCCTGGCGCAGCGTGCGTTCGCTGGTCGCGAAGCCCGGCATCGTGTACGCGAGGATGTTCGCGCGCGGCAGCTTGAGGCGGTCCATCGCCTTCGCGCAGACGAGCAGCGCATGTGTGGAATCGAGCCCGCCCGACACGCCGATCACCACCTTCTTGATGTTGGCCTGCGAGAGACGCTGCACGAGCGCCTGCACCTGAATGTTGTAGACCTCGTTGCAGCGTTCGTCGCGGCGCTTCGGATCGGCCGGCACGTACGGGAAGCGTTCGACGCGGCGCTCCAGCGCGAGCGTTTCCTGCTGCCACGGCGCGGTGTCTTGCGCATTGCCCACGGCGCATTCGATCACGCGGAACTTCGCGATTTCGTCGGCGTGACGGCGGATCGAATCGCCGAATGTGGTCTGGCGAATGCGCTCCTGCTGCAGGCGCTCCAGATCGACATCGGCGTAAATGATCTGCGAGTCGTCGAAGAAGCGCTCGGACTGCGCGAGCAATTCGCCGTTTTCGCAGACGAGCGCCTGACCGTCCCACGCGAGGTCCGTGGTCGATTCGCCCTTGCCCGCCGAGGTGTAGAGATACGCGGCGAGGCAGCGCGCCGACTGCTGCGAAACCAGTTGATGGCGATACCCCGCCTTGCCCACCACCACGTTCGACGCCGACAGATTCACGAGCACCGACGCGCCCGCGAGCGCCGCGAACGACGACGGCGGAATCGGCACCCAGACGTCCTCGCAGATTTCCACCTGGAAGCGCAGGTCCGCGACCTCCGGCACGTCGAACAGCAGCGCGGCGCCGAACGGCACGTCCGCGCCCGCGATGCGCACGCTGTCGACGCTCGCGCTGTCGGCGGCGCTGAACTGGCGCGGTTCGTAGAACTCGCCGTAGTTCGGCAGATAGCTCTTCGGCACGATGCCCGCGACGCGCCCGCCCGCCACCACGGCGGCGCAGTTGAACAGCGAATGCCCGACGCGCAGCGGCAAACCGACGATCATCGCGAGCGGCAGCGTCTTCGAGGCCTCGGCGATCTGCGCGAGCGCGTGTTCGCAGGCGTCGAGCAGCGCCTGTTGATGGAAGAGATCGTCGCAGCTATACGCCGACAAACCGAGTTCCGGAAACGCGACGAGCACCGCGCCCTTCGCCGCCGCCTCGCGGGCGAGCGCGAGCGTCTGTTCGGTGTTGAAGACGGGATCGGCCACGTGGCAGCGCGGCAAGCCCACGGCCACGCGCGCGAAACCATGCGAGTAGAGATTGAAGAAGCGCTCTTTCATGTCGATAACCTTGGGCTCTTGAGGCAGTCGGCGCGCGCGGCGCCTGGCAAGCGAATGGTGAGGTTCGGGCGAGGTTCGGGTACGGTTCGTGCCGTCCGCGCGGAACGCTCGCATTGCGTGACGACGGCGCAACGACGGCAGCGGCACGATAGCGGCGGCGCGCCAGCGCTCACCCGTTCGGAGGGTTTGCTTTACCATGACCGCTTGCCGCGGCGCGGCGAAACCGGCGCATCCGCGCCGCGACAGGCCGAAACCCTCGCCGCCCGCCTCCCACCTCGCCACGCCAGAACGGGCACGCAAGTTGAAAAAGGAACATTTCGATTATCGCACGGGCATTCTCGGCTCACCGGCCGAGATCGACGCCGCCGAATGGAACGCGCTGCTCGCGCGCCAGGCGCAGCCGACGCCCTTTTTGCGCCACGAATTCTTCACCGCGCTCGACGCCACGCGCTGCGCCACGCCCGACGCGGGCTGGGCGCCGCAGTTCGTCACGCTCACCGACCCGCAAACGGGCAAGCTCGCCGCCGCCGCGCCGGTCTATCTCAAGGGTCATTCGTACGGGGAATACGTGTTCGACTGGGCCTGGGCCGACGCCTACAAGCGCAACGGCCTGGAGTACTACCCGAAGCTGCTGTGCGCCGTGCCGTTCACGCCGGTGCAAGGCACCCGCCTGCTGGCCGCCGATGAAACCGCGCGCCGCCATCTGGCCGCCACGTTGCTCGCGTTCGCGGAGCAGGCCGAAGTCTCGTCGCTGCACGTGCTGTTTCCGCCGGAAGACGACGCGCGCGCGCTCACCGACCTCGGCATGATGCAGCGCGAAGGCGTGCAGTTTCACTGGCTCAACCAGGGTTATCGCGACTTCGACGATTTCCTCTCGACGCTCGAACAGAAAAAGCGCAAGAACATCCGCGCCGAGCGCCGCAAGGTGCGCGACGCCGGCGTGACGCTGCGGCGCGTGCGCGGCGAGGACATCCGCGACGAGGACTGGCGCTTTTTCAGCCGCTGCTATCGGCAGACGTACCGCGAGCATTTTTCGTCGCCGTATCTGAACCTCGATTTTTTCCGCATGATCGGCGCGTCGATGCCCGAGAACCTGCTGCTCGTGATCGCCGAATACGAAGGCAAGCCGATCGCCAGCTCGCTCGTGGTGTATCAGCGCGGCGCGGACGGCCGCGGCGGCACGCTCTACGGCCGCTATTGGGGCGCGCTCGAACACGTGCCCTGCCTGCACTTCGAGACCGCGTACTATCAGCCGCTCGAATTCTGCATCGAGGAAAAACTCGACGTGTTCGAAGGCGGTGCGCAAGGCGAGCATAAAATGGCGCGCGGCTTCATGCCGACCGTCACGCGCTCGGCGCACTGGCTCGCGCATCCCGCGTTTGCCGACGCCGTCGCGCGCTTTCTCGACAGCGAGACGAATCAGATTCACGCCTATATGCACGAGTTGAACGAGCACAATCCGTTTCGGGGGTGAGCCCGCTCACCCCTCGCCCAATCGGCTACTGCTTGAACCACCGATGAGAAACGTTATCCACAATGATCTTCGCGTGCGCGTCGGTTTTCGCCTTGATTTCGGCAAGTTCAGCCGGCGTCATGCTGGCATTCGAACAGGCCGCCCGATAGTCGGCATACTTCAGGCCACACGTTGCGGCCATCTGTTTGCCCAGCTGGACCTCACCACTATCGCGATAGAACGCGATCATGTCCGGCCACGTCTTGGGCGCCTCGCCAAAATACACGAACTGCGACTCCAGGAACGAACGCGCCTGGGCGCGATTGGCCGCCAGCATCGCGTCAGCCAGCATGACCTGAATGCGCCATGAGCGCTCCGGCGATTTCAGATTGCGCGCGAAGATCTGCGTAGGTTGCTCACTCGAGCGCGCATGCGACAACGCGAGCGCATTGACGAGATAAAAGTCGGGCGCGGCGTCGTTGGCCGTTGCGCCCGAAGCCGCCTTCTGCGCCAGGCGCCACGCATCGGTATACCGATGCTGAGCCTCCAGCATGTCGATGTCCGCCAGCATCGCATAGTGCGCAAGCACCTCCTTCGTACGCCGCTGGCTGCGCGCAGCTTCCCAAGGCGCGACGATCGCCGGCGGACGCTTGCCCGCGATGAGCGGCGCGACCGCCTTGCTCAAATCGTCCTCGCGCGCGGCGCCCTCGGGGTGCGTCTCGCGCAGCGATGCCATGCCCTTCGAGATGGCATCGTCGAGCATTCGCTGTGCGTCGAAAGCGCCGGTATTGAGGCTCACCTGGCCTTGCGCGAGCATGTCGTTGAGCTTGGCAAGAGCATCGTTGATCCCCTGAAGCGCGGGTGCAGCCCCCGACGACGGGCGACTGGCATTTGCAGTCTGTACAGCGGAAGACGCGGGCGAAGCGGACGTCGCGGACGACGGCACGGCCGCGGCCGCTGCCGTGCCCGGTCGAACCGCCCCCGGGATCTTCGCAAGCGTGTCAGTGCGGATCTTCTCGCGCGCCGCGTCATCCTGGGCCCGCTGTAACTGCTCTTCGCGCGTGCGCGCCGCGGCATCGTAGCTATCGACGCGCTCCAGAAACGCCTTGAAGCCGTGAATGTACGAGTAGCCGCAGTGCAGGCTTACGGTTGCGCCGAACAGATCGGCCTGCTCCTCAATGCTGCGCTGCCACGCCGGAAGCAGGACGGTCATGCCCACGCTCTGCACCAGCGCGATCTTGTCGAGTCCGTTCCAGCCGTGGTCGGCGACCTTGCGATTCACGTAAGACCACGTAACCCCCGCCAGAAGTGCGGACGTATTGCCCGCATTGCGCACGTCGTAGACGGCGTAGTGATTCAGAAAAATATGGCCGTATTCGTGCGAAAGGATTGCAAAAATCTCATCTTCCGACTCCGCCGACATCAGCCAGCCAATCGGCAAATAGATATTGCCCGCCGCCGTCGAACTCGCGTTGAGCGATGTGTCAGCCGTGACGTGAACGGTGACGGGCCAGTCGGTAGTCTGTGTGGCCACCTTGATTTTCAGCAGCAGGCCGTTGAGATAGTGCTCCATCTCGGGCATAGACACGAGCCCATAGGCATCGGCGCGATGGTCGTTGAGATCCTGCTTCGCGTCGGGCCAGGTATGCGGCGGCGGCGGCGGCAACTCACCCGCGGTCTTCACAACCACCTTGTCGGGCGCGCCTGGCGCGAGCGACACCAGAGCCGGTGGCAGCGCAAAATTCGTACAGGCAGAGAGCGCGAACGCGGCGACGCCAAACGCCGCGCGGCACGTAACCCGCGCGCTCATCGGCAGCGGTTCGTCGACGCCCCGAGGTCGGCTGCGATGACCGCGCCGCCCGCCGAGCGTTCACAGGCTGCCTTGACGGCCAGGTTCGCGTGGACAGTCATCGAATCGATCCAATAATCCTTGCCGTCGATCTTCACGCGATAGAAGTCATCGCGCGATTCAAGCACCGTCCACGGCAGCCCGCTCGCATGTGTCGAACTCGCGGGCTGCGCGGCTGCGGGCGAAGCGTACAGGGGGAGCGGATCGACTTTTACGCTGACAATCGACTGATTGCCCGCAGCCAGTGCGCTCGCAGCCGACGCGACCGAGCCAAGCGCCAAAGTGATTTGAATCGCACGTGCCACGCTCCGGCGCAGGTGTGTCGAGTTGAGGCTGTATTCCATGGTCATTCCCCGTTTTGCGTGATGCAGTGATGGACACTGTCGTTACGTTTTTATGAGTCGTCGCGATGAGACATTGCGCTGGTCGGATCTGATCGTCGTGATGCCAGGGTGTCGTCGATACTTCGGCCCTGCTCGCAGCTTGCCGTCGGGAGCGGGAGCACACGCCAGCGCAGCGCGCGCCTGAGCGCCCGACGAGACGCCCGCCACTTTGCGGTAATACGGCGGGCTGCGGAACGTTCACGTGGCGCAGCCCCAAACAACCATTCGACGAGTCGTTCATTCCACTCGAACCACTCCGCTGCTAACGCGAACACGGCGATATCGACGATGCTCAGATATCCGATGTTCAGCCACGCGCCGAAGCAAAGGAGTGCCACGACAAGCACGAGCGAACCAGCAATTTCGATCGCGGACCGAATCAGCCAGCAGCCAGCCTCACGCAGCAGCATGACTGCGTCGGCGACGGTCAGGCTCAATCGTCTGTGCTCCATATCCTTGCGCGCGTAGTCCTTCAGAAAGCGCACGATCACCACGGATATCAGGCTGCCGGCGATCAGTAGCAGGAGCTTCAGGTTGTCGGCGTGGAGGTTCAAACCGAACGTCGCTGCGTGCTTGTAGTTGTCGCCGTAGTGATCGAGGTTGTCGAGCGCCATGGCGTGCAGATAAACGCCGGGTATGCGCCCGTGAATCGGTGAATTGATGTAGTCGTTCGAGAACTGCCGCGCAGTGCCGATCATGACGACCCGGTCCTTGAGTGTGTGCTCAAGAAACGTCTCGCTGTCGTCGCCCCCGTTGGACAGGTCATAAGCGTAAGCGGTGTCGTGGAACACGCAGATCGGCTTTTCCGCATCGCCGAAGCGCGCATTACGAACGCCGAATGGCGCCATTTCCCACCATCCATGATCAGGGCGGCAGTACGAACTTGCAGCCGCACCGGCCTCCTCGCCCCCCTTTGCGCCTTCTCTCGCTTCGGCCTCATCGACGACGAGCCTTCGCAAGCCGTCTTGCGAAGGCGTGAGGCCCCACGACAACGCCATCAACCCAGCGGGCGTCGCAAGCGGACGGGAAGCAAAGGCATCGTGAATGGCCAGGGCGGCGCTCGGTTGCGGCGGTCCGACTGCCCCTTGCTGTTCGAGCGGGTAAGACCAAGCGACCTTGTCGACCGCGTCTGGCTGATAAGTCACCGCAACCGGTTCGAAGCAGCGCCCGCGCAGCTCTTCAAGTCCGGGACGCACACGCAACGCGCCGTCCGGACCCGGGGTTGCCGCCAGATAAACTTTCGTGCCCGCCGCTTGCAAGGCGCATAGACGCTGCGCGAAAGCGTCGAACGTGGGGTCAGGACGGAAGTCCCGAAAGACAATATCGAGAAAAACGGCGCGCGGTCGATAGATCTCGACGCCGCGCAGCAAGCGCGCGTAGTAGCCATAGCTCGCGGGCCACGTTTGCCCTGCCTGCGCGAGCGAGGTGTCGTCAATCAGCAGAACCGAAATGCGCTCGCGCGCGCCTGCGCCATAAGCTTGCCCCGCAAGCGGCGCATACAGACTTGCCGCCTGGCGGGTCGCGAACTCCTCGCCAAACAACTGCGGTAAAAGCAGCGCGCCCACGATGCCAAGCGCAATCGCGAAAACGGCCTTCCATTTCGTGCGATGACTAAGCAGAACCGCGCGCGCAGGCTTTGCGGATCCGCCGGTTCCCCGTGCCGGTCGATTCATTTTTTGTTCTTCACGACGTGTTCCGGACTTCGCGCCTGATCCACCTCATCGGCACGAAAGCCGCTCTCGACATCATTACGGCAGGCATCGCGCGAACTTGAGCCCGCGTCGCACGCAGGATTTGCTTATGCGCAAATCCTCGCGCCGCTCACGACACGCTTAGCGCAAATGTCGATCTATGGGACACTCACGCTCCTTACCCAGCTTGTTCATCGCGACATGCCGCACGCTACGCCGTGGTTTCTCTACCTGCTCGAATGCGCCGACGGCAGCGTCTACACGGGCATCGCCATCGACGTGGCCGCGCGTTTTGCGCAGCACGCCGACGGCACGGGCGCGCGCTACACGCGCTCGCGCAAACCCGTGCAGGTGCTCGCGCAATTCGAACTCGCCGATCGCGCGAGCGCCTCGCGCGCCGAGTACTGGGTCAAGCGCCTCACGCCGCGTGAGAAGCGCGCGCTCGCGGCAGGCACACGCACGCTTGAATCGGTGCTGCCGCCGGTGCCGGTCGAAGCGCCCGCAAGCGACGAACCAGAAGCCGAAGCGCCCGCTTGAAGCAAAGCCCGCCGCGCCCATGAAAAAACCGCACGGCCTTGCGACACGTGCGGTTTTTTTACAGCGAAGAATCGCGACGCTTACTTCTTGGCGTTCGCGAGGCCTTCGGTGATTTCCTTGTGAGCGGCTTCGATGCCGACCCAACCTTCGACCTTGACCCACTTGCCCTTTTCGAGCGCCTTGTAGTTCTCGAAGAAGTGCTTGATCTGGTCTTTCAGGTACTCGGGCACGTCGTCGAGCGTCTTGATGTTCGCCGTCATCGGGCAAACCTTGTCGTGCGGCACGGCGATCAGCTTCGCATCGACGCCCGACTCGTCCGTCATCTGCAGCATGCCGAGCGCGCGCGAACGCACGACCGAGCCGGCCAGCAGCGGGAACGGCGTGATCACGAGCACGTCGACGGGGTCGCCGTCGCCCGAGAGCGTCTGCGGAATGAAACCGTAGTTGACCGGATAACGCATGCCGGTGCCGACGAAACGGTCGACGACGAGCACGCCCAGATCCTTGTCGGCTTCGTACTTGACCGGATCGCTCTGCGCCGGAATCTCGATGATCACGTTGAAGTCGTGCGGCAGATCCTTGCCGGCGGGGACATTTGCGAAGCTCATGAGCGCTCTCTGAGAGAAGGGGAAAAAAGCGACGGTTCACGCGGGGCGAGCACGGGGCTCTCGCGCGAGGCGTGCCGGTGCGAAACCGGACGTCACAGGTTCGCAGCATTATAGCCAATCGGCTGCGGCGTCCGGATGAAGCCCGGATGAAGCGTCTCCTGAAAACCCACGCGTGTGCCGCGATTGGCGCGATAATGGCCCGGCAGACCGGCGCTCGCGCACGCAACGCGCGGCGCCTGCCTGCTGATGGCCTGATGCTGGTCGTACGTGTTTTCGTCTTGCGTTCCCTTCCCTCGTTTCATCCCCTATTTACGAGGCGCATGCATGGAAGAAGCGAAGCATTTCATCGGCGGCGCGTGGCGCGCGCCCGCCAGCGGCGAGACCCTCGCCGCGCTCGATCCCTCCACCGGTCAACCGTTCGCGCAACTCGCGCGCGGCAATGCCGCCGACATCGACGCCGCAGTGCAGGCCGCGCGCGCCGCGTATGAAGGCATCTGGGGCGCGCTCAGCGCCGCCGAACGCGGACGCCTGCTGTTCAAGCTCTCGGGTCTCGTCGCGCAGCATCAGGAAACGCTCGCGCAACTCGAAGCGCAGGACACCGGCAAACCGCTCAAGCAGGCCCGCGCCGATGCCGCCGCGCTCGCGCGCTACTTCGAGTTCTACGCAGGCGCCGCCGACAAGCTGCACGGCGAAACGCTGCCCTATCAGCACGGCTACACGGTCCTCACGATCCGCGAACCGCACGGCGTGACGGGCCACATCGTGCCGTGGAATTACCCGATGCAGATCTTCGGACGCAGCGTCGGCGCCGCGCTCGCGACCGGCAACGCCTGCGTGGTGAAGCCCGCCGAGGACGCCTGCGTGTCGCTGCTGCGCGTGGCGGCGCTCGCGCAGGAAGCGGGCTTTCCGCCCGGCGCGCTCAATCTCGTCACCGGGCTCGGCCACGAGGCGGGCGCGGCGCTCTCGGCGCATCCGGGCATCGACCACATCTCGTTCACGGGCTCGCCGCAAACCGGCAAGCTCGTCGCGCAGGCCGCCGCCGAACATCACGTGCCGGTCACGCTCGAACTGGGCGGCAAGTCGCCCCAGATCGTGTTCGCCGACGCCGACTTCGACGCCGCCCTGCCCGTGCTCGTCGCCACGATCGTGCAGAACGCCGGGCAGACCTGCTCGGCGGGCAGCCGCGTGCTGATCGAGCGCAGCGCCTATGCGCCGTTACTCGACCGGCTCGCGGCCGCGTTCGAAACGCTGCGAGTCGGGCCCGCGAGCGCCGATCTCGACTGCGGTCCGCTGATCAACGAGAAACAGCGGCGACGCGTGCGCGACTTTCTCGACGAAGCGCAGCGCGACGGCATCGCCGTGGCCGCGCGCGGCACGCTCGACGCCGCCGCACCCTCCGGCGGTTTCTACGAAGCGCCGACGCTGCTGCGCGACGTGCCGCCGCAAAGCCGTCTCGCGCAGGAAGAGGTGTTCGGCCCCGTGCTCGCCGCCATGCCCTTCGACGACGAAGCCCAGGCGCTCGCGCTCGCCAACGGCACGCCCTACGGCCTCGTCGCGGGCGTGTGGACGCGCGACGGCGCGCGCCAGATGCGCATCGCGCGGCGCGTGCGCGCGGGCCAGGTGTTCGTCAACAACTACGGCGCGGGCGGCGGCGTCGAACTGCCGTTCGGCGGCTCGCGCCAGTCGGGCCACGGCCGCGAAAAAGGCTTCGAAGCGCTCTACGGCTTCACCGTGCTGAAAACCATCGCGCTCAAGCACGGCTGACGCTACACCGTTTTTCATCGCTGATAAAAAATTCGGAGACAGCATGCGACTCACAGGCAAGACGGCCGTCGTGACGGGCGCCGGTTCGGGATTCGGCGAAGGCATCGCCAAAACCTATGCGCGCGAAGGCGCGAATGTCGTCGTCAACGATCTGAACGCCGAGGCCGCGCAGCGCGTGGCAAGCGAGATCGAGCACGCGGGCGGCCAGGCGATCGCCGTACAAGGCGACATCACGCGCGAAGCCGACTGGCACGCGCTGCGAGAAGCCGCCATCGGCCGCTTCGGCAGCGTGGAGATCGTCGTCAACAACGCGGGCACCACGCATCGCAACAAGCCGGTGATGGAAGTCAGCGAAGCGGAATTCGACCGCGTTTTCGCCGTCAACGTGAAAGGCCTCTACTGGAGCGTGCGCGCGTTCGTGCCGCATTTTCGCGAGCGCGGCGGCGGCGCGTTCGTCAACATCGCCTCGACGGCGGGCATCCGGCCGCGACCCGGACTCGTCTGGTACAACGGCAGCAAGGGCGCGATGATCGTCGCGAGCAAGGCGCTCGCCGCCGAACTCGGCCCCGACCGCATCCGCGTGAACTGCGTGAATCCCGTGATCGGCGATACGGGCCTCACCGCCGAATTCATGGGCGTTCCCGATACGCCCGAGAACCGCGCGCGCTTCGTCGCGACCATTCCGCTCGGGCGCTTCTCCACGCCGCAGGACGTGGCCAACGCCTGCCTCTATCTGGCCTCCGACGAAGCGGCGTTCATCACCGGCGCGTGTCTCGAAGTCGATGGCGGCCGCTGCGTCTGAACCGCGTCACGCCGCTTTCGCCTCGCTCGTAAGTGCTTGACGCATGAGTGTTTTCCCGCGCCGCCACGCCCCGGCGGCGCGGCTAGAATGATCGTGCTTGACCCCGGCATACCCGACGCACAAAACACGAATAACAGCCGACACACGACATTGGAGACACCATGGCCAGTCCAGCGAATCCCCTGCCGCATGCGAGCGCGGGCGCGCCGCCTTCGGCGTTCGAAGAAGCCACTTACCGCAAGGTCGCCTGGCGGCTCACGCCGCTCCTGATGCTCTGCTACGTGGTCGCGTATCTCGACCGCGTGAACGTCGGCTTCGCCAAGCTGCAGATGAGCGCGGCGCTCAGTCTCTCCGATGCGGTCTACGGCTTCGGCGCGGGCATTTTCTTCATCGGCTATTTTTTGTTCGAAGTGCCAAGCAATGTGATCCTGCATCGCGTGGGCGCGCGCATCTGGATCGCGCGCATCATGGTCACGTGGGGACTCGTGTCCATCCTCACGATGTTCGTCACCACGCCGACGATGTTCTACGTGATGCGCTTCCTGCTCGGCCTGTGCGAAGCGGGTTTCTTCCCCGGCATCATTCTCTATCTGACCTACTGGTATCCGGCGCACCGGCGCGGCCGCATGACGACGTGGTTCATGACGGCCATCGCGCTCTCGGGCGTGATCGGCGGTCCGGTGTCGGGCTGGATCCTCAAGGCCTTCGACGGCGCGAACGACTGGCAAGGCTGGCAGTGGCTGTTTCTGCTCGAAGGGCTGCCTTCGGTGATCGTCGGCGTGGTGGTGTTTTTCGTGCTCGACGACCGCATCGGCAACGCGAAGTGGCTCACGCCCGAGGAACGCGCGCTGCTCGAACGCAACATCGCCGCCGAAGACGCGACCAAGGAAGATCCGCCGCTCGTCACCGTGCTCACGAGCCCGCGCGTGCTGCTCATGAGCCTCACCTACTTCTCGTTTGTGATGGGTCTGTACGGCGTGAGTTTCTGGCTGCCGACCATCATCAAGGCGACGGGCGTGAAGGACGCGCTGGCGATCGGCCTGCTCTCGGCGATTCCGTTCGCGGCGGCGGTGGTCGGCATGGTGCTGGTCGCGAAGAGCGCCGACCGTCGCCGCGAACGCCGCTGGCACATCGCGATTCCGGCGGCCGTGGGCGCGCTCGGCCTCGTGCTCTCCGTGACATGGGCGCACGACACCGCGCTCGCGATGGCCGCGCTCACGCTCGCGACCTTCGGCATCCTCACCACGCTGCCGCTGTTCTGGAGCCTGCCCACGGCGTGGCTCGCGGGCACGGGCGCGGCGGCGGGCATCGCGCTCATCAACTCGATCGGCAATCTCGCGGGCTTCCTGAGCCCGTACGCCGTGGGCTGGCTCAAACAGGCGACCGCCGCCAACGACTCCGGCATGTACATGCTCGCGGCGTTCATGATCCTCGGCGGGCTGCTCGCGCTGTCGGCGCCGAAGACGCTGGTCGATCGATAGACATGCTTCGATAAAAGAAAACGGCCGCTAGCAGCGGCCGTTTTTCGTTGCAGCATGCGCTGCGATAACGCACGAACGGAAGATCACACCACGTTCATCGACATCGCGCTTTCGCGATAGTGCGTGGCGGCCTTGTCGGCGTCGCCGAGCTGCTCGTGCAGACGCGCGAGCGTGCGATGCGAGCGGATCTTGAGCGGCTCGTTGTTGCTCGCGTTGGCCGACTTCAGCGCCGCCTCGAGGAACGACTGCGCCTTGCCCCACAACTGCTGCTTCAGGCACAGACGGCCCAGCGCGAACAGCAGGTCACCGTCATCGGGACGCTCCTTGCGCCACGCCTCGGCCTTCTGGATCAGCGGCAGCGCGTCGTCGCCGGCCGTGTCCGGATAGCGGCGCAGCAGGCGCGCGTCCCAGTTCTGCGCAAGCGCTTCCTCGACGATCTTGCGCGCGTCCGCCTGACGCTCCAGCGCGATCAGCAGTTCGGCCGCGCAATCGGCCAGACGCGGCGAATGACGCTCGATCGGCGAGAGCGCGTGCCAGAGTTCGAGCAGCGCGTCGGCGTTATGACGACGGTCGCGCAGCAGGTTCTCCGCCGCGAGCTGACGCAGACGCACCGCCACGGCCGGATGCAGCGCCTCGCGCTTTTCCAGCGTCTTCACGAGCTTGAGCACTTCGCTCCAGTTCTTGAGCTGCTGCTGCGCACGCAGCGCGATCTGCTGCGCGTGAATGCGGCGGCCGCCCTGCGAGCGCATTTCGGTGAGCGCGGCCAGCGCGCCGTCCGCATCGCGGCCGTCGGCGCGCATGTCGGCGGTTGCCATCAGACGCGCTTCCTGCAACTCGGGGTCGTCGACCTGCGTGAGCCAGTCGTCGCGACGCGCGTACTCGTGCAGACGATGCGCGGCGTTCGCGGCGATCAGGCCCGCGGCGCCCTTGTTGTTGTCGTCGGCGAGCGAGTCGCGCGCGGCCTTCTCGGCACGCGAGAAACGACCCGCATAGAGATTGCCGATCGCGTCGCGCAGCGCCGAATGCGCCTTTTCCTTGCGCGCGCGTGCGCGGTACGCGGCCACGCGGCGCGGCATCGTCACGACGTTGCGCACGAAACGCAGGATCGCGTAGAGCAGCAGAAACGCCACCACGACGCCGACCACGAACAGATTGAGCGAGACATCCACGCGATACGGCGGATAGACGAGCAGCACCTGCCCCGCGTCGAAACGGCCGACGGTCGCGAGCGCGACCGCCACGACGAACAGGAGCGCGAGCCAGAGAAGTCCACGGATCGCCATGCTTACCCCCGGCTCTGGTATTGCTGCAGCGCCTTCAGGCTCGTGTCGAGCGTGGGCAGCGCGACAGCGGTCGAGCCCGCGTCCACCTGCTTGAGCAGGTCGCGCACGTTCTGCGTTTCTTTCGACGCGCCGTCGAAGTAGCGCGCGAGCGTTGCGTCGGCGGCGGCGAGATCGGACTTGAGCGTGGCCGGATTGCGCGAGAGCAGCGACAGACGCGCCGACAGCAGGCGCAGCTTCAGGTTCTCGCGCATGAAGTAACCCTGATCGGGCGAGACGAGCATGGCGTCGGCGTTGTCGATGCGGCGCACCTGCACGAGGCTCGCGATCTGCTGGCCGATGCCGTGCACGAAGGTGTCGAGCCACGCCTTCCAGCGCGGCTCGCCGGTGGCGGCGGCCGTCACGGCGACGTCGGCGGGCGCGGCGGCTTCGGGCTTCGTGTGCGCGACGAGCGCTTCGCCCGCGAGCGGCAGCGCGTCGATTTCGGCGAGCGCGGTGTCGAGCTTGATGGCGAGGCCGGCGAGGTCGGTGGACGGCGCGGCCTTGAGCTTGTCGATGTCTTCGGCGATGGCCTTGCGCACGGCGAGCGCCTGCGGGCTGGCCGACGCCGCGAGGCGCGTGTCGGCGCTTTGCAGCGCGAACAGCGCGAGCTGCGTGTTGCCGGTGAGCTGGAGCTGCTCGCTCGCGCTCGACAGCATCTGGCCGACTTCGGCGAGCGTCCAGTCGTCGCGGTTCTTCGCGAGGTCGGCGTATTGCTGCGAGAGCGCCTGCTGCGAGTTCTGCGCGTCGGCGATCTTGCCTTCGAGCTGCGCCATCTGCTTGTCGATCTGCTGTGCGCTCGACGCGGCCTCGTCGGCGCGCGCGCGCAGAGCGGCGGTCTGCTGATCGGCGCTCTGCTGGCGCTGCGCGAGCGAGGCGTCGACGCGGTCGAGCTTGCGGTTGAGCGCATAGCCGCCGCCCGCCGCACCCGCCGCGAGCAGCACGACCACGAGCCAGAGGATCGCGGTGCTGCCGCCGCGACGCGCGCCGCCGTTGCCGGCCGGCGTCAGCGGCGCCGACGAATAGGACGACGATGCGGAAGACGCAGCAGACGACGCAGGCCGCGCGCTCGCGGTCTGGGCGGCCGGTTTCGATGCCGTCGGAGAAGCGGTTTGCGAAGCGCCTGCCGAAGCGGCGCCTTGATTGGGAACGTGGCTGGAATCGTTCGAATCAGTCATGCGTGGTTGTGCCGGCGGCGAGGCCGGGGTGTTCTGAACCGGTTGAGCCGCCGAAAGCGCGGCTGAAGAGAGATCGGAAGAAACCGTGCTGGCCGGCGCGGATGCGGCAAGCCCCAGCAGCGTCTCGACGATGCGCTCGTCGCCCGCGCCGGACACCGTCATCCTATCAAAACCCAATCCGCGCGCCGTCTCGGCAATACGCGGATGCGGCGCGACCAGTTGCGCGTGGCGCAGCTCGACGATCTCGCCCGCCGTGAGGTGCTCGCGCGCGAGTTCGTCGAGATTGCGCACGCCTTCCGAGCTGGTCACGAGCCACGCGTGCGGCGCGCCTTCGAGCAGCGTGTGAACCGTCGCCCACGCGCCCATCGGCGGCTCGGGCACGATGCGGCGGTAGGCCGCGACGGCCTCCACTTCCGCGCCCGCTTCGCGCAGACGGTCGGCGAGCCATTCGCGCCCGCCGTCGCCGCGCACGATCAGCACGCGCTTGCCCGCAAAAGCGTTCTCGCCGAGCTCCTTTTCGAGCGCGGCGTAAAGCGATTCCGAGTCGAAGCGCGCTGGCTCCTCGTCGGCGGAACCGGCCGGGCTGATGACGCGATGCGCGGGGGCGCTGACGCCGTGGCGCGCGAGCGCGGCGACACTCGCCGGACCGACCAAGCCGACGGGCAGCGCGTGCGGCCAGATCGACGAGATCGAGCGGTAGCACTCGCACGCGCGGTCGACCGCATTCGGCGAAAAGAACACGACGAGCGCATAGCGGTCGAGCGC
>NZ_JAAGPN010000007.1:0-80769 GCF_017104805.1 Paraburkholderia sp. Ac-20347
GCTGGCGTCGCCGCGTTACGCCCACGCGGCGCTCGCGTGGCTGCAGTGGCTGGCGGCGCTGGCGCGCCGCTCCGGTGCGTCGAACGAGGACGGCCGCTCGCTGTATCGGCATGCGAGGAAGCGCGTGCGGCGTTATTACGAGCGCCTCGCGCAGACGCAGAAGCTCACCGCCATCGACGAAGCCAGCCGCCATCGCGCACGCATCGCCGCGAAATATCTGCGCTACACGCTCGAATTCTTCGCGTCGATCACCTCGCGCCGCACGCGCACGCAGAGCGCGCGCACGCTGTCGCGCCTGCAAAGCGTGCTCGGCGACGGCAACGACGCGGCCGTCGCGCTGCGCTATCTCGAACGCATGGATGCCGAGCCGTATCAGCTCGGTTTCGCGCGCGGCTGGTGCGAGGCGGTCAAGCGCTACACGGCGAAAGAGGGCGAGCGGCTGCTGCGCGAGTTGCCGCCGCCGAAGGTGTCGCGCGGCGCGTGATCGCTGCGCTCATCGGCGCGATACCTATAATCCACGCTCGATCCGAACTCTTTCCAGGTTGGCGCGATGAGCGATTTTCCTCCCCCGCCCGTTCCCGACGCTGACGCGCGCGAACTGGGCGTCGGCGGCTCGGTCTGGTTTCAGGCGGGCGCGCAGATGCTCGGTGGCGCGGCGCGCATCGCGCTGCTGGCGGCGATTCGCGAGACCGGCTCGATCACGGGCGCGGCCAAGGCCGTCGGCATGAGCTACAAGGGCGCGTGGGACACCATCGACGCCATGAACAACCTCGCCGGTGAACCGCTCGTCGAGCGCGCGGCGGGCGGCAAGGGCGGCGGCGGCACGACGCTCACGCCGCGCGCGCTGCGCCTCATCGACACGTATCGCGTCATCGAGCGCGAACATCGGCGTTTCCTCGAACGCGCGGCGCAGGCCGTGAGCGAGCTGGGCGGCGCGCTGGAAGGCGCGAGCGGCGACCTCGCCGTGCTGGGCCGCTTCGGTCTGCGCACCAGCGCGCGCAATCAGCTTTATGGTGCGATCACGGCGATCGTGCGCGGCGCCGTCAACGACGAAGTGTCGATTGCGCTGCCGGGCGGCCAGACGCTCGCCGCCATCGTGACGCGCGAGAGCGCCGAGTCGCTCGGGCTGGGCGTGGGCGCGGATGTGGTGGCGCTCGTGAAGGCGTCATCGGTGCTGCTGGTGGCCGGTGGCGCGGACGGCGAGGCGGCGCGGCTTTCCACGCGCAATCGCTTGAGCGGGACCGTGAGCGCGCTGCGGCGCGGCGAGGTGAATGCGGAGGTGACGCTGGCGTTGCCGGGCGGCGTGGTGATCGCAGCGATCGTCACGGACGTGAGCGTGGACGCGCTCGGGCTGGAAGTGGGCGTGGCCGCGACGGCCGCGTTCAAGGCGTCGAGCGTGCTGCTGGGTGTGGCTGGATAGCGTGACCGGATTGCGTGCCTTCGCGCGAGCGCCGCAGTCGCGTGCGCTCGAAGCAGACTCAGGCCAGGCGTTGCAGCGTCGGCGTGAGCGTGTCGCGAGTTTGCGAGACCGGCGCGTTCGGCGTGCCGGGCGCGCGCGTATTGCGATTGGCCTTCCACTTGGCGCGCACGTACGGCTGATTGTGCCCCGATACCGTGAGCGCGAGATTCGTCACCCAGCGGTGCGTAGGCACGCGGATGTCGTGCACGGCGAACGCCAGCACGGCCAGACTCAGCGTGACCACGGCGGCTGAAATGCGCGTGGACGGCGTGTTCCACCAATAGACCACGAAGGCGAGCGCGGTCAGCGCGCCGACGATGCAGCCCGTCACGGCTTCGGACGGCGAGTGCGCGACCAGCACCACGCGCGATGCCCCGACCGCGATCCCCACCGCTAGCCCGATCGCCACGCCCGTGGCGCGCAGCGCCGTGCGGCTGCCTTGCAGCATCAGGAAAAAGGCGACCGGATAGACCGCCGTGGAGAGCATGGCGTGTCCGCTCAGGCCCGTGAAGTCGTAGGAACGCACGCCCACGCCCCAACCCAGGAATGCGATTTTCGTGACGGTGACGAGTCCGATTGACGCACCCAGCAGCAACAGCCAGCTCGCCGCCATGCGCCACGAATAGCCGGTCAGCAGCCACAGCGCGATCCCGAGCGCGAGCGGCAAGGTCAGGCCTGCGCCGCCGAGGTTGGTGATCGAGATCCAGAGGTGTGCGGGTAAGTCGGGCATGGCATGGCGCCGTGACGCGGGCGTTAGAGGGTATCCATTGTTTAACGCGCAAGCGGCCGGGTAGGCCGACATGGCATCGCGTGATCTTCCAGTATAGCGGCGTCGCGAAATGAGCCGGTGCAGTGCACTGCACGAAAGTGCCGGATCGGTACGGCCAGATAGCCGGATGAGCATTTCTGCAGGCAGCGCGGAATGGTGTTATTGTGCATCGCACAAAGAATGCCCGTGGCAAATCGCCTCGGGTGTTCGACCCCCTTTCACGAGGCCGCTGATGACGAAGAATCTGACGAAGCTATGGGCGGGTGGCATGCAACGTCTGCTCGCCATCCAGAAACGCGCCGCCCGCGAGGCGTTGCGCGAAGCCGGCGTGCACGCGCCGGACGTGCAGACCATGTGGCGCGACGCCCAGCATGCCGCGCATGCCGCAGGCGAAGCGGTGGCGCGCGCGGTGCAGGCGACGCCGTCGTCCGCGTCGTCGTTCGCAGCCGCGCGGCCGCCGGTGCGCGAATCGCGCGTCGGTCCGCGTGCTGCGGCGTGGGCGGCGGGCGAATGGCAGCGCGACGCGTATCTCGCCAAAGGCATGACGCGGCCGCTCGCCTACGGCTTGTATCTGCCGCCGGGCCTCGATACGAAGGGCATGCCGCTCGTGGTCATGCTGCACGGCTGCAAGCAGACGATGGATTCGTTCGCGGAAGGCACGCGCATGAACCTGCTCGCCGACAAGCACGGTTTCGCCGTGCTTTATCCGGAGCAGTCGGCGCAAGCGCATCCGCATCAATGCTGGCACTGGTATGACGCGCGTCAGCCGGCGGGCGGCGGCGAGGTGACGGCGATCATCTCGCTCGTCGATTCGCTCGCGCAGAGCCACGGTTTCGACCGTTCGCGCGTCTATCTGGCGGGGCTGTCCGCGGGCGCGGGGCTGGCGTCGATGCTGGCGGTGCGCGCGCCGGGCCGCTTCGCGGCGGTCGCGCTGCATTCGGGACCGGCGTTCGGCGAAGCGCGCTCGGGCGTCTCCGCGCTCGACGTGATGCGGCGCGGGCTGCACCACGATCCCGTCGAACTCGTCGACGAGCAGCTCGCAGGCCGTCCGTACCCGGGCATGCCCGCGCTGATCCTGCAGGGCGACGCCGATGCGGTGGTCGCGCCGGTCAATGCGGAGCAGCTCGCGGTGCAGTTCCTGCGTCTGAACGATCTGGCCGATGCCGATGGCGTGCGCCAGGGCGTCGTGTCGCACGAAAGCGAGGGCGACGGCTACACGCTTCACGACTACGCGCGCGACGGCGAGAGCGTGGTGCGGCTGTGCCGCGTGAGCGCGCTCGACCACGCCTGGAGCGGCGGCGACGATACCGTGCCGTTCCACTCGTCGGCGGGCCCGGACGCAAGCGCGATGATCTGGGACTTTTTCGAATCGAAGCGCCGCGACGCGGTAAGCGACGATTACTGCGAAGACGGCGAACTGGCCCAAGACGCGGGCTGATCCGGCCAATTCATTGAACAGATGCGACAATCCGTGTCACATTCAGGGTTTACCCTAGTCAGGGTTTTCCCTATAATGGCTCTATTCCTTCCGCGGGCACGTGCCCAATTATCGGAGCCAGACCATGTACCTGATCAGCCGCCTCTTTCTGTTCCTCACGAAATCCGCCGAAACCTCGCGCAAAGAGCGTGAAGAAGCCTATCTGTCGGAATCGGCAGACATTTATGATCTGGAATTCCGCATGCGCAAGCTCGATCGCGAGAAGGCCGGCCGTCAACCGTCGTGGATGAACCACTACGGCTAAGTCAGTCGGCAGCGCGGCAGTAGTCTGAAAAGCAAACGGGGCGCACCATGGCGCCCCGCAGGTGTGAGCAGCCGCATCGCGCGGCCAGCGTCAGCGTCCCGAACCGGTCGAATTCGACGAATCGGGCAGATCGGCGGCCGGTTTTTCCTGCACGCCATAGCAGCCGCGATAGGTCGCGTAGAACGAGCAGTAAAGCATCGTCGTGACCAGAATGAGCGCCGGCATCAGGATGGCCAGCGCGAAGTCGCCGGCGCCCAGCGCGCGCAGCAGCGTCGACAGTCCCAGCGACACCCCGATCGACACGGCCGACCACAGCGCGCCGTACACCACGAACGCCCCCTTGTTGCGCCAGCAACTCACGATGCTGAAGAACATCGCCTTGACCGGCGGCACGTCGTGCCAGGCGGTCAGCACCGGCGCGAACCAGAACATCATCGAAACCGGCACGTAGGCCGCCAGCGAGGCGAGCACGGCGAGCGGCACATTGCTGTTTTCGAGCGCTTCGGTGTCGAGGTTGCCGCCGAGCGTCATCAGGCGCAGCAGCGTCCCGCCGTCCACGAGCGCCGATGCCGCGAGCACCAGCGTCATCGCCACCACGTAAATCCCGCCCAGCACGAACAGATGCTTCGTGACTGTTTGCCCGTACGAGCGGAAACCGTCGACGAGGATGGTCGGGAACACCGGCTTGCCCGCGATGGTGTCGCGGCACGCGGCCATAAAACCCACGGCGATGCCCGGCACGAAGATGAGCGGCAGCACGCCGCCGATCACCGGTACCGCGGAGATGAGCGTCATCGTGAGCAGATACGCGAAGAACAGCGTGAGAAAGGCGAGCGGATTGCGGCGGAACAGCCAGATGCCCTGGCGGAACCACACATAACCCTGCTTCGCGGGGACTTCGATCAGTTGCATGAACGGTGAGCGTGTGCGTGAAGAGCGTCGGGCACGCCGGCGCGGCGCGCGCGCAGGATGCGCTCGAAATGGCCCGGGTCGTGCGGCTTGAGCAGCTCCGCCGATCGCGGCAGGTAAAAATCATACAGGCGCGAGACCCAGAAGCGGTACGCACCCGCGCGCAGCATGTCGGCCCAGTGGCGGTTTTCCTCGGGCGTGAACGGCCGCACGGTCTGGTAGGCGCGCAGCAGCGCCTCGGCGCGCGCGGTGTCGAGTTCGCCGGTCGCGAGGTCCACGCACCAGTCGTTCACGGTGACGGCGACGTCGAACACCCACTTGTCGCAGCCCGCGAAATAGAAGTCGAAGAAGCCGCCGAGGCGCACCGTGTGGCCCGTTTCCGGGCCGGCGTGCGCGAACAGGGCGTTGTCGCGGAACAGGTCGCAGTGGCAGGCGCCGCCGGGTAGCGCGGCGTAATCGTCGCTGGCGAAGAACTGCTGCTGATGCGCCAGTTCGCTTTCGAGCAGTTCGCGCTGCGCGCCGTCGAGGAACGGCGCGACCGTCGGCACCGTTTCTTCCCACCACGGCAGGCTGCGCAGATTCGGCTGGTCGCCGCTGAAGTCGCGGCCCGCGAGGTGAAGGCGCGCCAGCATCTGGCCCACTTCGGTGCAATGTTCAACGCCGGGCGCGAGTTCGGGCGCGCCGTCGAGCTTCGTGACGATGGCCGCGGGCTTGCCGTGGAGCAGGCCGAACAGCGCGCCGTCCTTGCGCGGCATCGGGTCGGGCACCGGCACGCGGTGCGAGGCCAGATGACGCATCAGGTCCAGATAGAACGGCAGTTGCTGCGCCGTGAGCTTTTCGAAGATCGTCAGGACGTACTCGCCGCGCGTCGTCGTCAGAAAGAAATTGCTGTTTTCAATGCCGGACTGGATGCCGCGAAAATCGACCACGTCGCCAAGATCGTAGTCGTGCAGCCAATGGGCAAGCTGGGTGTCGGTGACAGCGGTGAAGACGGCCATGCCTGAGGTCGTGAGGTGTTCGTAATCGGGGCCCGGTTCGCGGACGTAGCCGCTCGCGCCAGAGTAGCTTCAGGGGCGGCGTGCCGGGCGGGAGGCGGCGCGGACAGCACACGCCGCCCGCGCGCGAAGGGACGTATCAGTAATGCAGGTTGATCGACGGCAGGCGCGTGCTGGCCTGGCCGTTCTGGCGGACTTGCGGCGAGGTGTCGGGGTTCGAGCTCATCGTGTAATGCGTGCCGAAGTTCGAATGCACGTTGATCTCGACGGGCTTGCCCTTGTCGCGGTATTCGGTGATTTCGGTGCCGGTCGGGCTCACTTCATGAAAGCTCGGCGTGCGCGGCACGTCATTGATGTCGACCTTCGAGCTGACGCGCGCAGCAGGACGGTTGATCTTCTCCAGATTAGGCAAGCCGGCCCGTTCGTTCTCGGACTGGGCAGGCTGGGCGGACTGGGCCTCGACGGCGGTCTGGGCGTCGTCGGCCGGCGCAGCCATGGCGAACCCGCTGAACGCGAGCGTCGCCGCGACGGCGGCTAGAAGGTGCGACTTCATTGTGATTCTCCTGTTGACCAGACTTGGCAGGTCAACGCCGTAATCTGGTCCCGGCACAGACCGGGATCCTCCAATTCTAGCAAATTCGCGCCTCGATTCGCGTGTCGGTCCGCGCCGGCGGGGCGGCCCGCGTGCCCGCGCGGCAGGGGCTCGCGCAGCGATGAAGAATCTCCCGTTTGCGCGCAGGGCGATGTCAGATTGTCCTGCTTCCGTGCTAATGTCGTTGAAACGAACCAGGGCAAACGACAATGAAAAACGACATCAACGGGCGGGCCTTCATGACGCCTCCACACGACTTTCCCGTCGAAGCCTTCGAAGACGCCGCCGACGCCGTGGCGCGCCTCGCGGCCATCTACGAAGCAAACACCTCGTTCCTGCGCGACGCGTTCGCGCGCTACCGCCGCGGCGAGGCGTTCGAGCGGCGCGTGCGCGCGTGCTATCCGTTCGTGCGCATTCGCACGGCCGTCAATACGCATATTGACTCGCGACGCTCGTACGGTTTCGTGGCGGGCCCCGGCGAATTCGAAACCACCATCACGCGCCCGGACCTGTTCGGCAACTACTATCGCGAACAATTGCGTTTGCTCGCGAAGAACCATCACGTGTCGATCGAAGTAGGCGTTTCGCAGCAGCCCATTCCCATTCACTTCGCGTTCGCCGAAGGCATCCACCTCGAAGGCGATCTCGACCGCGAACGTCTGTTCGCGATGCGCGACGTATTCGATACGCCCGACCTCGCGGAACTCGACGACCGCATCGTGAACGGCACCTACGAGCCGGCGCCCGGCGAGCCGTTTCCGCTGGCGCTCTTCACGGCGCCGCGCGTGGACTTCTCGCTGCATCGCCTGAAACACTATACGGCCACGGCGCCCACGCACTTCCAGAACTACGTGCTCTATACGAACTATCAGTTCTATATCGACGAGTTTGTGAAGCTGGGCCGCGCCATGATGGCGCGCACCGACGACGCCGATCTGCGCAACTATCGCAGCGAATACACCTCGTTTGTCGAACCTGGCGACGTGGTCACGTACAACGCGAACCTCGGCGAACAGGACGTCGAGGGCACCACGCCCGCGCGTCTGCCGCAGATGCCCGCGTATCACCTCAAGCGCGCGGATGGCAGCGGCATCACGATGGTGAACATCGGCGTCGGGCCGTCGAATGCAAAGACGATCACCGATCACATCGCGGTGCTGCGTCCGCACGCCTGGATCATGCTTGGCCATTGCGCGGGGCTTCGCAATACGCAGCGTCTCGGCGATTACGTGCTCGCGCACGGTTATGTGCGCGAGGATCACGTGCTCGACGCCGACCTGCCGCTCTGGGTGCCGATTCCCGCGCTCGCCGAAGTGCAGGTGGCGCTCGAACGCGCGGTCGCGCAGGTCACGCAGCTCGACGGCGTGGAACTCAAGCGCGTGATGCGCACGGGCACGGTGGCGAGCGTGGACAATCGCAACTGGGAACTGCGCGATCATCGCGAACCGGTGCAGCGCCTGTCGCAAAGTCGAGCAATCGCGCTCGACATGGAAAGCGCGACGATTGCCGCGAACGGCTTCCGTTTCCGCGTGCCGTACGGCACCTTGCTGTGCGTGTCGGACAAACCGCTGCACGGCGAACTGAAGCTGCCCGGTATGGCCGATTCGTTCTATCGCGCGCAGGTCGATCAGCATCTGCAGATTGGCGTGCTGGCGATGGAGATCCTGCGCACGAACGGGCTGCATAAGCTCCATAGTCGCAAATTGCGCAGCTTCGCGGAAGTGGCGTTCCAGTAACGGCGCGATTCG
This sequence comes from Paraburkholderia sp. Ac-20347, assembly GCF_017104805.1. NCBI lineage: Bacteria > Pseudomonadati > Pseudomonadota > Betaproteobacteria > Burkholderiales > Burkholderiaceae > Paraburkholderia > Paraburkholderia sp. Ac-20347. The sequence goes on from NZ_JAAGPN010000007.1 coordinate 8,215, forward strand.
GCGGCGGGTGTCTTTGCGCGAATGCGCGAATGCGTATCGCGCAACCCGCCGTTCAAGCCGGCGCGGCATACATGACGTTTGCGGGCAGGCGCGCGTAGCGACCGCCATCGATGCGGATAGCGAGGTCGCGCGCCTTCACGTTCATGCCGATACGCGTGAAGGGATCCACGGGAACCGCTGTAGGTTGTCGATAAGACACGCGCCGCAACGCCAGCTCGGCGGCGTCCGCCTGAGCGAAGAGCGCGTTCATCCGGTCGACCGAGCATAGCCAGCGGTGCAGCGCATACGATCCGATGATGCCAACGACGATCGCCGCGGCCGGGATGCCGAACAGGACTTCTACAGGCCATTCATTCATTTTCTGTACCGCTCCAGGGTAATTTTGGACAAGGTGAGTAGCGTGGCCAGCGCATAAGCGGCGCAACTCAGCTTGTGAGGTGTGCCCCATGTTTCTCCGGCACCGACGCTGCCTTCGGGATGCAGGCTCAGCAGCCACATCGCAAAGATGCCGCACGATAAAACTAGCGTAAAGAAGGCAATGCCGTGATCGAGTATCCAGATCAAAGTATTCGCGCGGTTTCGACGTCGGGCGACGCAATTTCGACGCGCCCAGCGACGGCGCGCGGCAAATCGCGTGAACGAAGGCGCGGGCGGTAAGGGCTGCAATCGAGGGCGCGTGAACGCGAGATTCATGCACGGCAGCACCATGGCGAGCGCAGCGGCCATCATCGCCGGCGTGAAGAATTCCAGCGCGTGACACGCTTCGCGGCCGCGCAGCGCGCAGATCTCGTCGCGTAACTTGTATTCGATGAGGATGAGCGCGAGCGGCGCGATCACCACGATCGCGGTCACGAACAAATTCCAGCCGTATGTCCACGCGCGCGGCTCGTACGTCTGCGTCATCGTGCAGTCGGGTTGCGGTTCCACCAATTCGTCACCTGCCGTCGCCTGTTGTCCTGCGTAGGACTCTAGTCAGGCGGAGAGGGCGTGGCAGCGCTTGATGCGGACGAGCAACACGTCGCGGCTGCGCGCTGTGCGCTCGTGCAAGCCGCTTGCGGAAAAGATGGAGAAATCGGCGTGGCAGGCCGTTCGGCCAGTGGCGAATGCGCGTGGCCGCCGTCCGCGTGCCGATGAGGCCGGGCAAGTCTGCCGAACGGCCAGCGCGCAAAAAAAGAGCCGCTCGTCAGCGGCCCGCGAATCGTGCCTGTGAAACACACGAGTGAGACAAGTTTCACTCTAGGCGACGAATTGCTGCACTGCAAAATCAGCACGCATAATCTTCAGAAGAAATCGTGGCAAGCATTGCGCGGCGTGTGTTGCTCGTCGCGTTGCAATGCGGCGTTCGTCGATTCAAATCGCATTCCGAATCAATCCGGGTCGGCCGCATTGCGCTGCGTCACTGCCCGAATCCGGTCAGGCCGATAAGGCTGCCCGCCGCGAGCAGCCAGAGCGGATGAATCTTCGTGCGGAACGCCAGCACGGCGCAGACGCCGGTGATCGCCCACGCGATCCACGTCGGGTCGGAGGCTTTGGCGATCAGCACGGCGCTCGCCGCGACGAGGCCCGCCGTGACCGGCACGAGTCCGCGCTGCGCGATGCGGCGCCATGGCCGATCCTTGAAGCGGTCCCACGCGTGCAGCGCCGCGATCGTCACGAGCGACGACGGGCCGAACTTGGCGATCGACGTCACCAGCATGCCCGCCCATCCGGCCACGTGCCAGCCGACGAGCGTCACGATCATCATGTTCGGGCCGGGCGCGGCCTGCGCGAGCGCGAACAGCGCGCTGAATTCGCTGGCGGGCATCCAGTGATGCACTTCGACGACCTGGCGCTGCATTTCCGGCAGGATGGTGTTGCCGCCGCCGAAAGCGAGTAGCGAGAGCTGGCTGAAGATCGCGGCGAGCGCAACGAGTGTCGAGCTCATCGTGCACCGCCTTCGCGACGTGCGGCGCGCGCGGCCAGCGCGATGCCGAGCGGCGTCAGCACCAGCATGGTCGGCAGGAGCGGCACACGCAGCGCGGCGATGGCCACGAAGCCGAGCAGCGCGACGACCGCCGCCGCCTTGTCGTGCCGCAGCGGCAGCACGATTTTCAGCGCCATCGACACGAGCAGCCCGGCGGCCGCCGCCGCGAGACCGACGAACAGATGACGCACGTGCGGATCGTTTTGCGTGCGCTCGTAGAGCACGCCGAGCCCGATCACGACGATCGACGGCCCCGCGATCAACCCGAGCAGCCCCGCGAGCGCGCCGCGCCAACCGTGAAAGCGCATGCCGATCGCCACCGAGAGGTTGATGACGTTCCCGCCCGGCAGGAACTGGCACAAGCCGAGCAGATCGGTGAATTCCGCGCCGCTGAGCCAGCGTCGCTGCTCGACGATGGTGCGCCGCGCCAGCGGCAGCGCGCCGCCAAACGAAGTGAAGCCAAGACCGAGAAAGCCGAGGAAGATTTCGCGCACGCTCGGTTCGTGGAGTGCGTTCTGCGGCGCGGGACCGTTGTGGTGGGGGTGGTCGGCGGGATAGTTATTCATACGGGGACCTCTGTGACAAGCAGCGAGCGTAGCGCCGAATCGCCGCGCCACAAAACGATTTTTTAGCGAGTCTCTTGTGATCTAGAATCACAAGCATGTCCCGATCGCTTCCTCCCTTTCCGGCGCTGCGTGCGTTCGAAGCCGCCGCGCGGCATAACAGTTTCACGGCCGCCGCCGGCGAACTCCATGTGACTCACGGTGCCATCAGTCGTCAGGTTGCCGCGCTCGAGGCGTGGGTGGGCGTACAGGTGTTTCATCGGCACGGCAAGCGCGTCGCGCTCAACGAGCACGGGCGGCGCTATCTCGCGTCCGTGCAGGCCGCCTTCGACGATATCGCGCGCGCCACCGAGCAGTTGCGCGACGCGGGCGCCGTGCGCGTGCTGCGCGTGAACGCGCTGCCCACCTTCGCGATGAAATGGCTGCTGCCGCGTCTTTCGCAGTTTCAGCGGCTCGCGCCCAATGTCGAGCTGCGTCTGTCGACGTCGAATGCGCCGGTCGAGACGCTCGCCGCGTTCGACGTCGCCGTGCGGCGCGGTCCGGCGCATTGGCGCGACTGCGCGAGCGGCCACTTTCTCGACGAAATGGAGTTGCCGGTCTGCAGTCCCACGCTGCTCAAGCGTGCGCCGATCCAGCACGCCGACGATCTCGCGCGCCACGTTTTGCTGCATTCGGATACGCGTCCGGATGCGTGGCGCGCGTGGCTCGCGGCGGCGGACGTGAAGGCGCGCTGCCGCAAGAAGCAGTCGTTCGATCACTTCTATCTGGCCTTGCAGGCGGCGGTCGATGGCCTGGGCGTCGCGCTTGGACCGCTGCCGTTGCTCGACGACGAACTGGCGTCGGGGCGGCTCGTCGCGCCGCTCGCGGGACCGCTGCTGGATGCGCGCGGCTATTGGTGGGTGGCGCGCCGCGAAGTGGCGGACGTACCCGAAGTCGCGCAGTTCTGCGGCTGGCTGGAGGAGCAGGCGCGCGCGCAACCGGCGCAGATGGCGCAGGCCGTGACGGCGTGATGCGCATGTGGGCATGCATGCGCAACATCGGCGCTTGCAAGCCTGAAGAAAGCCGCCGAAAGCCGCAGAAATAAAAACGGCGCGATGCCTTGCAGCGATCGCGCCTCGATAGCGATAAAGCGTTGCGCCGCGCCACGCGGACCTCGGAAGGCCCGCGCGCCGTTGCGTCAAGCACGCTCCATCAAGCCATCACAGATAGAACATGCGGTCTTCGTCGGAGTCGCCGCGTGCGGGATGTTCCTTCTCCGCTTCCTCGCCGCTGTCCTCGTAGAACTTCAGCACCGCTTCGAGCACCTGGTCGGGGTCGTCGATCACCTGCATCAGATCCATGTCTTCCGGATTGATGAGGCCCATCGGCACGAGCGCCGAACGGAACCACGCGAGCAGGCCCGCCCAGAACTCCGCGCCCACCAGAATGATGGGGACGTGACGCGACTTGCGGGTCTGAATGAGCGTGAGCACTTCGGCCAGTTCGTCGAGCGTGCCGAAGCCGCCGGGCATCACGATGACCGCGTCCGAGTTCTTCACGAACGTGACTTTGCGCGTGAAGAAATGGCGGAAGCGCAGCGAGATGTCCTGCCACTGATTGCCCGACTGCTCGTGCGGCAACTCGATGTTCAGACCCACCGACGGCGACTTGCCCGCGTGCGCGCCCTGGTTGGCCGCTTCCATGATGCCGGGGCCGCCGCCGGAGATCACGGCGAAGCCCGCGTCGGACACTTTTCGCGCGATCGTGCTGGCCAGCTGGTAGTACTTCGAGTCGGGTTTCAGGCGCGCGGAGCCGTAGATGCTGACCGCTGGCCGGATCTCGGACAGGTATTCGGTCGCCTCGATAAACTCTGCCATAATCGTGAACATCTGCCACGATGCGCGCGCCTTCTTGGCCGTTGCGCGCTCTTGATCTGCGAGTGAACGCAGACTCGGAATCACTTTTCTCTTGTCCATAATGCCTGAAGACCTACGCGTGGAAACGAAGCTACAAACTGAGCTGGAAGGTAAGACCTTATTACTGGTCGACGGTTCTAGCTATCTCTATCGGGCCTTCCATGCAATGCCGGATCTGCGCGGTCCCGACGGCGAACCCACAGGCGCGCTCTACGGCATCATCAACATGCTGCGTCGAATGCGCAAGGACGTTACGGCAGAGTATAGCGCGTGCGTGTTCGATGCCAAGGGCAAGACGTTTCGCGACGACTGGTATCCGGAGTACAAGGCCAATCGTCCTTCCATGCCGGAACCGCTCGCAGCACAAATCGAGCCCATCCATACGGCGGTGCGCGCGCTCGGCTGGCCGCTGCTGATGGTCGACGGCGTGGAAGCCGACGACGTCATCGGCACGCTCGCGGCGCAGGCCGAAAAGCTCGGCATGAAGGTGATCGTTTCCACCGGCGACAAAGACCTCGCGCAGCTCGTGACCGACCGCGTCACGCTTATCAACACGATGACGAACGAAATGCTCGATCGCGAAGGCGTGATCGCGAAGTTCGGCGTGCCGCCCGAGCGCATCATCGACTATCTCTCGCTGATCGGCGACACGGTCGACAACGTGCCGGGCGTGAACAAGTGCGGCCCGAAGACGGCCGTGAAGTGGCTCACGCAATACGATTCGCTCGACGGCGTGATTGCTCACGCGGACGAAATCAAGGGCGCCGTCGGCGGTTATCTGCGCGACGCGCTCGACTTCCTGCCGATGGCGAAAAAACTCGTCACGGTGGAAACGGCGTGCGATCTCGCTCCGCATCTGGAGTCGATCGAAACCTCGCTCGCTACGCGCCCCGAAGCACGCGAGGAACTGCGCGATATCTTCGCGCGTCACGGCTTCAAGACGTGGCTGCGCGAAGTGACCGAAGCGGCTCAGCAGAGCGAAACGGTGCCTGCCGCCACGCAAGGCGACGCGCCCGCGAAAGACGCGAACGTGCAGCCCGCCTTGTTCGTCGACGCGCCGCGCCACTACGAAACCCTTCAAACGTGGGAGCAGTTCGACGCCTGGCTCAAGAAGATCGAAGCCGCCGAACTCACCGCGTTCGATACCGAAACCACCGCGCTCGATCCGATGGTTGCGAAGCTCGTCGGCATGTCGTTTTCGACGGAGCCTGGCGTGGCCGCGTATCTGCCGCTCGCGCATCGCGGCCCCGACGCGCCCGAGCAATTGCCGATCGACGAAGTGCTCGCGCGTTTGAAGCCGTGGCTCGAAAGCGCGCAGCACAAGAAAGTCGGCCAGCACATGAAGTACGACGAGCAGGTGCTCGCGAACTACGGCATCGAACTCCGCGGCGTCGAGCACGACACGCTGCTCGAATCGTACGTGCTCGAATCGCATCGCACGCACGACATGGACAGCCTCGCGCTGCGCCATCTCGGCATCAAGACGATCAAGTACGAAGAGGTGGCGGGCAAGGGCGCGCAGCAGATCGGTTTCGACGAAGTGGCGCTGGAAACAGCCGCCGAATACGCCGCCGAAGATGCCGACGTCACGCTGCAACTGCATCGCGCGCTCTATCCGCAGATCGCGCCGGAGAAGGGCCTCGATTACGTGTATCGCAGCATCGAGCTGCCGACGTCGCGCGTGCTGCGCAAGATGGAACGCAACGGCGTGCTGATCGACACCGAGCGGCTGGAAAAGCAGAGCGCGCAGATCGCCGTGCGTCTCGTCGAACTCGAACAGGAAGCGTACGCGCTCGCGGGCGGCGAGTTCAATCTCGGTTCGCCCAAGCAGATCGGCCAGATCTTCTTCGAGAAGCTGCAATTGCCGATCGTGAAGAAAACGCCGAGCGGCGCGCCGTCCACCGACGAAGAAGTGCTGCAAAAGCTCGCCGAAGATTATCCGCTGCCGAAGCTGCTGCTCGAACATCGCGGCCTTGCCAAGCTGAAGTCCACCTATACGGACAAGCTGCCGCGCATGGTCAACGCGCAGACGGGCCGCGTGCACACGAACTACGCGCAGGCCGTCGCGGTAACGGGCCGTCTCGCGTCGAACGATCCGAATCTGCAAAACATTCCCGTGCGTACCGGCGAAGGCCGGCGCATTCGCGAGGCGTTTATCGCGTCGCCCGGTTGCAAGATCGTGTCGGCGGATTATTCGCAGATCGAGCTGCGCATCATGGCGCATATTTCGGGCGACGAATCGCTGCTCGCGGCCTTCGCGCGCGGCGACGACATTCACCGCGCGACCGCCGCCGAAGTGTTCGGCGTGACGCCGCTCGAAGTGAGCAACGATCAGCGCCGGATCGCCAAGGTCATCAATTTCGGCCTGATTTACGGCATGAGCGCATTCGGGCTCGCGTCGAATCTCGGCATCACGCGCGACGCCGCGAAGCTCTATATCGACCGGTATTTCGCGCGCTATCCGGGCGTCGCGCGTTACATGGACGAGACGCGCATGGAGGCGAAATCGCGCGGCTACGTGGAGACGGTGTTCGGCCGCCGACTGTGGCTGCCCGAGATCAACGGCGGCAATGGTCCGCGCCGCCAGGCCGCCGAGCGCGCCGCCATCAACGCGCCGATGCAGGGTACGGCCGCCGACCTCATCAAGCTTTCGATGATCGCCGTGCAGAAGTGGCTCGACGAGCGCAAGATCGGCACGAAGATGATCATGCAGGTGCACGATGAACTGGTGCTCGAAGTGCCCGAGGCGGAACTCGCCGAAGTGCGCAAGTGCCTGCCGGAACTGATGTGCTCGGTGGCGAAGCTGAAGGTGCCGCTCGTCGCCGAAGTGGGCGTGGGCGCGAACTGGGAAGAAGCGCACTGAGGGCGCACTGAGAACGTAATGAGCTTACGTATGACGTGTGCGCAGTAGTCGAACCGTAACGAAGCCGTAACCGCGCGCGCGGTCACGCGCAAGTGGTCGGCGCACATGTGATGCATGTGTGCCGCCCGTCTTGCCGCCGCGCGCTCCGTCATCCGACAATGAACCGACGGCCGATGGCCGTGCCGCTGTGTGCATCGTGTCCGTATCGATGCGGACAGGCGGCGCGCATCGGTCGTTCTATCGCCAATCGACATGCACGGAGAAACTATGCATCGCTTTATCGTAGTGGGAGGAGGTGCAGGCGGGCTCGAACTGGCGACGCGGCTGGGCGACCGTTACGGCGAAACGCGCGCGAAGCGCGGCCGTCCGACTGCCTCGGTCACGCTGGTCGACCGCAATCCCACGCACATCTGGAAACCGCTGCTGCACGAAGTGGCCGCGGGCAGCATGGATCCGTTCACGCAGGAACTCGAGTACGCGGCGCAGGCGCGCTGGCATGGCTTCGAGTTTCAGCAGGGCGAACTCGTCGGCATCGACCGCGCGGCCCGGCGCATCACGCTCGGCGTCGTGAACGACGAAGACGGCGCCGAACTGCTGCCCGAACGCGTGCTCGAATACGACACGCTCGTGCTCGCCATCGGCAGCACGACGCATTTCTTCGGCGTGCCGGGCGCGGCGGAGAATTCTATCGCGCTCGACACCGTCGGGCAGGCCGAGCGCTTTCGCAAGAAGCTCATTGCCGCGTGCATGCGCGCCGAACATCAGGCGCCCGAACCCGTCACGCGCGATCACGAAGGCAAGGAAGAGCCGCGCGTGCAGGTGGCCATCGTTGGCGCGGGCGCGACCGGCGTCGAACTGTCGGCGGAATTGCGCAACACGGCGCAGGTGCTTTCGGCGTACGGTCTGCACAAGCTCGATCCGAGCCACGACGTAGGCATCGTGCTGATCGAATCGGGGCCGCGCATTCTGCCCGCGCTGCCCGAGCGCGTGTCGTCGGCGACGACCGAATTGCTGGAGAAACTCGGTGTGCGCATTCTGAGCGGCGAGCGCGTGACCGAGGTCGCGCCGGGCGTCGTGCGCACGGCGAGCGGCAAGGCTGTGCGCGCCGATCTCACGGTGTGGGCCGCGGGCATCAAGGCGCCGCAGATTCTCTCGGAACTCGACGGCCTGACCGTCAACCGGCTGGGCCAGCTGATCGTGCGTCGCACGCTGCAAACCGAACTCGACGACAACGTCTTCGCGCTCGGCGACTGCGCCGCCTGCGAGTGGCCCGGCAACGAACGCGGCGTGCCGCCGCGCGCCCAGGCGGCGCATCAGGAAGCGTCGTTCCTGTTCCGTTCGATGGGCATGCGGCTCGAAGGTCGGCCGCTGCCTGAATTCACCTATCGCGATTTCGGCTCGCTGGTGTCGCTCGGTCACTTCAGCGCGGTCGGCAATCTGATGGGCGGGCTGATCGGCGGCAGCATGCTGATCGAAGGCCTGTTCGCGCGCTTCATGTACATGTCGCTGTACCGGCTGCATATCGCCGCGCTGCACGGCTACGCGCGCATGGTGCTCGACACCGTCGCGCACTGGCTGCGGCGTACGACGCTGCCGCGCGTAAAACTGCATTGATCCTGTGATGCGCCTGCGGGCGCATTCTTTTTTGATGGCGCTGTTCTTATCGCGAGGAGCGTTGCATGCTCAAGCCCGAAGTCGATAGTCTCGTCCCGCACGTGCCGTTCGATCGGCGCACCTTTCTGAAGGCCGCGCTCGGCAGCGGATTTGCCGCCGCGGTGCTGCCGGTGTCCGCGCAAACCATCCACACCGATAGCGAAGGGCTCGACGCGGGCGAAGTCGCGTTCCAGTCGAACGGCACGCTCATTCCGGCGTATCGCGCGCAGCCGCGCGGCAAGACGCATCTTCCGGTGATCATCGTGATTCACGAGATTTTCGGCGTGCACGAACATATCGCCGATGTGTGCCGCCGCTTCGCGAAGCTCGGCTATCTGGCGATCGCGCCGGACTTCTTTGTGCGCGAGGGCGATGCCTCGGTGTACCCGACGATCCAGCAGATCAACGAAAACATCGTGAGCAAGGTGCCCGATGCGCAGGTGCTCGGCGATATCGACGCGGCCATCGCCTGGGCGGGCCAGCATGGCGGCGACGTGAATCGCGTGGGCGTCAACGGCTTTTGCTGGGGCGGGCGTTACGCGTGGCTCTATGCGGAACACAATCCGCGCATCAAGACGGCGGTGGCGTGGTACGGGCGCGTGGTGGGCGATCACACCGCGAATACGCCGCAGAATCCGCTCGATCTCGCCGGCACGCTGCAGGTGCCGGTGCTCGGGCTGTACGGGCGGCAGGACACCAGCATTCCGCAGGACACGCTGGAGCAGATGAAGGCGGCAATCGCGCAAGGGCCGCAGGGCGCGCGCGGCTCGCAGTTCGTGGTGTACGACGACGCGGGCCATGCGTTCTTCGCCGATTACCGGCCGAGCTATCGCAAGGCCGATGCCGAAGATGGCTGGAAGCGCGCGATCGCGTGGTTCAAGGAACACGGCGTCGGTTGAGGCCGACGCCTTTCGTCGCACGAGTCACGTTAGTCACGTGAGACTCGCGCGACATTCCCGCAACGATCAGGGATTCGCTCCCGTCGCCACCGGGCGTGACGGATCGGCGACCCATTCGCTCCACGAGCCGCCGTAAAGCGCCGCGCCGTGCATGCCGGCGATCTCCATCGCCAGCGCATTGTGGCAGGCGGTCACGCCCGAGCCGCATTGCAGCACCACATGCTCGGGCGTGACGCCCGGCAGCAGCGCCGTGAATTCCTCGCGCAGCGTGTGGGCCGATTTGAAGCGGCCGTCGGCGGTCAGGTTGTCCTTGAAGAAGCGGTTCTTCGCGCCGGGAATGTGGCCGCCGACCGGATCGATGGTTTCGTTCTCGCCGCGATAGCGGTCGCTGGCGCGCGCATCGACCACGGTCAGTTCGCGTGCCGTGAGATTGCGCACGACAGCCGCGGCGTCGATGGTCACCTGCAGCGGCGCGCCCGCCTTGAAGGTGCCCGGCGTGGCCGCCGGCACGTCCTTCGCGAGCGGCAGGCCCGCGGCTTCCCAGGCTTGCAGGCCGCCGTCGAGCACCGCGACCGAGTCGTGGCCGAGCCAGCGCAGCAGCCACCAGAGCCGCGCCGCGTACGAGCCGCCTTGCGCGTCGTAGGCCACGACCTGCTGACCTGCGTTCAAACCCCAGCTCGCCAGCGTGGCGACGAGCGCGGCGCGGTCCGGCAGCGGATGGCGGCCGTTCGTGCCGGTTTTGGCGCCGGACAGATCGCGATCGAGATGCAGATAGCGCGCGCCCGGCAGATGGCCGGCGGCGTAGGCCGCTTCGCCCGCGCCGGGATCGAGCAGATCGAAACGGCAGTCGAAGACGAGCACGCTGCCCGGCGCGGCGCTCATGCGCTCGTGCAGGTTGGCGGCGGAGATCAGCGTGGTGTAGTGAGTGTGGGGCATGACGGCTCCTGGTATCGTGCGCGGCCGCCGCCTGTGCGTGTGCACAGCGTGGGCCCGATGCCGTCAGTCTAAACAAAAAGACGGGCCGAAGCCCGTCTTTCCGTGATGCCGTCGATGGCATGAAGTGTGCGCCGGCGTGGCCGCGCGCAACCTCGAAGCCGCGATCAGATGTCGCCCAGTTCGCGGCGCAGAAACTCGTGAAAGTGCTGCATGCCGTCTTCCATCGGGCTCTGGTACGGGCCGACTTCCGAGACGCCGCGCTCCATGAGCGCGCGGCGGCCGGCGTCCATGCGCTCGGCGATCTCGTCGTCTTCGATGGCCGTTTCCATATAGGCGGCGCGCTCGGCCTCGACGAACTCACGCTCGAACAGCGTGATTTCCTCGGGGTAATAGAACTCGACGATATTGGTGGTCTTCTGCGTGCCGTTCGGAATCAGCCAGGAACAGACGAGCACGTGCGGATACCACTCGATCATCAGATTCGGGTAGTAGACCATCCAGATCGCGCCGAACTCGGGCGGCTCGCCGTTGCGAAAGCGCAGGACCTCGTCGTGCCACTTGCGGTACGTGGGGCTGCCCGGCTTGCCGAGCTCGCTGTGCACGCCCACGGTCTGCACGCTGTACCACTCGCCGAACTCCCACTTCAGGTCGTCGCAGGAGACGAACTGGCCGAGACCCGGATGGAACGGGACGACGTGGTAGTCCTCCAGATAGACCTCGATGAAGGTCTTCCAGTTGTAGTTGCACTCGTGCACCTCGACGTGATCGAACATATAGTCCGTGAAGTCGAGGTGTTTCGCGGGGCCGAGGCGCGCGAGATCGCGCGCGACGTCGCGGCCGGCCGACTCGAAGAGCAGGCCGTTCCACTTTTGCAGCGGCGTGTTGTTCAGGTTGAGGCAGGGCTTGTCCGCGAAATGCGGCGCGCCGAGCAGCTCACCCTTGAGATCGTACGTCCAGCGATGCAGCGGACATACAATGTTGTCTGCGGTGCCGCGACCGTTTAGCATGATGGCCTGGCGATGGCGGCAAACGTTTGAGAGCAGTTCGATCTCGTTGCTCTTGTTGCGCACCAGCACGCGGCCCTCTTTTTCGCCGGGCAGCGCAAAATAATTCCCCGCTTCGGGCACCATCAACTCGTGGCCGACGTAGCGAGGACCTTTCTGGAAAAGCGTTTCGATTTCGCGCTTGAGAAGCGCATCGTCAAAGTAAGCCGTGACTGGCAGCTGGCTTTGAATGGACTTCAGCTGCAATGCATTGCTCAGATTGGACATTCCCACTCCCGATGAAGACGTGAAAGCAGTGAACAACCCAACCATCGAAGATTCGATTTAGGGAGCCGGCTAGTATAACTGGTTTACCCCGGGGTGGGGTGGCTAAGTGACTGATTTTTGCCCAATTTGCGGCGGAATTGCGGCAGGAAGGCGACGAAAAAGCGACAATATCGCGGCGACCGCGGCCTTCCGGCACCGATTTGTGTAAGCCCGCGTCATGTGGTCATGGCGGTACAGAAGCCGGCGAGCGGGGCGCATGGGGGGCTTTTGCCGTAGAATGTCCGCCTTGTTTCATTTTGGCGACCACTGATGGCGAAAACGGCATCGAAAGACCGCGCTGGCGCGGCTCAGGAAGCTGGCGTACCGGACGGAGCCGAGGCTCTGCCGGACAGCTACGAGGCCGCGCTCGCCGAACTCGACGCGCTCGTGGCGCGCATGGAAGGCGGCAGCCTGAGCCTCGAGGATTCGCTGGCCGCGTATCGTCGCGGTGCCGTGCTGGTGAAGTTCTGCCAGCAGCAGCTCGAAAAGGTTGAACAACAGGTGCGCGTGCTGGACGGCGAAACGCTGCGGCCCGTGCCCCTCAATACGACAGGCTCCGCAATGGGCGGAGACGACGATCTATGACATTTGACCAATGGACCCGGCTGGTGCTTGACCGGGTCGAAAGCGCGCTCGATCACTATTTGCCGGCAGCGGACGTTCAGCCCGCGCCGCTGCACGACGCGATGCGCTATGCCGTGCTCGGCGGCGGCAAGCGGGTGCGCCCGCTGCTGTGCCACGCGGCCGGCGAACTGACCGGCGCGACGCCCGAGGCGCTCGACGCGGCGGCCTGCGCGCTGGAGATGATCCACGTCTACTCGCTCGTGCATGACGACATGCCCTGCATGGACGACGACGACATGCGCCGCGGCAAGCCCACGGTACACGTCAAATATGACGAACCGACGGCGCTGCTGGTCGGCGACGCGCTGCAATCGCAGGCTTTCATCACGCTGACGTCGGACGTGGTCGACGCGCCGCGTCAGGCATCGCTCGTGCGCGAACTGGCGCTCGCCAGCGGCTCGATCGGCATGGCCGGCGGTCAGGCGATCGACCTCGCGAGCGTGGGCCATTCGCTCACGCGCGAGCAGCTCGAAACGATGCACCGTCTGAAGACGGGCGCGCTGCTGCGCGCCTCGGTCCGCATGGGCGCGGTGGCGGGCGAAACGCCTTCCGCCGACACCCTCGCCGCACTGGACAAGTACGCGGCGGCCGTGGGCCTCGCCTTCCAGGTGGTGGACGACATTCTCGACGTGACCGCAGACTCGGCCACGCTGGGCAAGACCGCGGGCAAGGACGCGAAGGACGGCAAGCCGACCTACGTGTCGATCATCGGTCTGGATGCTTCCCGCGCCCTCGCGCAGCAGTTGCGCGCCGACGCGCACGCGGCGCTCGAACCGTTCGGCGCGCGCGCCCAGCGCCTCGCCGAACTCGCTGACCTGGTGGTGAACCGGGTTAGCTGATTGCGCCAACCCGCCCGCGCGCATGAACGGGAAGTAATGCGCGACAGAAGTGCGGGAGCGCCCGATTTCCTACAATGGAACGACGATGTACGACTTGCTGAAAACCATTGACGACCCGGCGGATTTGCGCCGCCTTGATCGCCGCCAGTTGCAACCGCTTGCCGACGAACTGCGTGCCTTCGTTCTCGACAGCGTCTCGCAAACGGGCGGCCACCTGTCGTCCAACCTTGGTACGGTCGAACTGACGATCGCGCTTCATTACGTGTTCGACACGCCGCGCGACCGCATCGTCTGGGACGTGGGCCATCAGACCTACCCGCACAAGATTCTCACGGGTCGCCGCGACCAGATGCCGACGCTGCGTCAGTTCGGCGGTATCTCGGGCTTCCCGAAACGCGACGAATCGGACTACGACACGTTCGGCACCGCGCACTCGAGCACGTCGATCTCGGCGGCGCTCGGCATGGCCATCGCGAGCAAGCTCAAGGGCGACAACGCCATGGGCATCGCCGTGATCGGCGACGGCGCGATGACGGCCGGCATGGCCTTCGAGGCGATGAACAACGCCGGCGTCGAAGACGACGTGCCGCTGCTCGTCATCCTCAACGACAACGACATGTCGATTTCGCCGCCGGTGGGCGCGCTCAATCGCCATCTCGCGCGCCTGATGTCGGGCCGCTTCTACGCCGCCGCTCGCGCGGGCGTGGAACGCGTGCTGCGTCATGCGCCGCCGGTGCTCGATCTCGCCCGCAAGCTCGAAGAGCACGCGAAGGGCATGATCGTGCCGGCCACGCTGTTCGAGGAATTCGGCTTCAACTACATCGGCCCGATCGACGGTCACGACCTCGACTCGCTGATCCCCACGCTGCAGAACATCAAGGAACTGCGCGGCCCGCAATTCCTGCACGTGGTGACGAAGAAAGGCCAGGGCTACAAGCTCGCCGAAGCCGACCCGGTCCTGTACCACGGTCCCGGCAAGTTCAATCCAGCCGAAGGCATCAAGCCGTCCACCACGCCCGCCAAGAAGACCTACACGCAGGTATTCGGCGAGTGGCTGTGCGACGCGGCCGAGCTCGATAACCGCGTCGTCGGCATCACGCCGGCCATGCGCGAAGGTTCGGGGATGGTCGAGTTCGAGAAGCGTTTCCCGGATCGCTACTTCGACGTCGGCATCGCTGAGCAGCACGCAGTGACGTTCGCGGGCGGTCTCGCGGCAGAAGGCCTCAAGCCGGTGGTCGCGATCTACTCGACCTTCCTGCAACGAGGCTACGACCAGCTGATCCACGACGTGGCGCTGCAGAACCTGCCGGTGATCTTCGCGATCGACCGCGCGGGCCTCGTCGGTGCGGACGGTGCAACGCACGCGGGCGCCTACGACCTCGCGTTCATGCGCTGCATCCCGAACATGATGATCATGGCGGCGTCGGACGAAAACGAATGCCGTCAGATGCTGTACACGGCGCTCCAGCAGGACTGCCCGACGGCCGTGCGCTATCCGCGCGGTGCGGGCACGGGCGTCGCGACCGTCAAGCAGATGGCCGCGCTGCCGGTGGGCAAGGGCGAAGTGCGCCGCGAAAGCGCCGCGCCGGCAGGCAAGCGCGTGGCGATCCTCGCGTTCGGCACGATGGTTGCGCCGTCGCTGGCCGCCGCCGAAGAGCTGGACGCCACCGTCGCGAACATGCGCTTCGTGAAGCCGGTCGACGCGGAGCTCGTCAAGCAGCTCGCCGAGACGCACGATTACCTCGTGACCGTCGAGGAAGGCTGCATCATGGGCGGCGCGGGTTCGGCCGTCGTGGAATCCCTGCTTGAAAGTGGGGTTATCAAGCCCGTACTACAATTGGGCCTCCCCGACCGTTTCATCGATCACGGCGACCCGGCCAAGCTGCTGGCGGGCTGTGGCCTCGACGCGGCAGGGATCGCGAAGTCGATTCGCGAGCGCTTCCTCGACCGCGCGGCGAACGCGTCCGGCAAGTCGGTGATGCGCGTCGCCTGAGTTGGATCGCGCTGAGCGGCGCCGCGGGTTTTCATCGGAAAACCCTCGCGTGCGCCGCCGCCGCCCACTCCACAATTGAACCGGCGGACGGGTCTCGCACCCGCGCTCCGCCAGCCAGCGCCGGCTCATGCCGGCGCTTGCCATTTGCGCGCCGCAGTTCGGCGCGGCCTGAGGATAAGAACATGAATCAGATGAATCCGGCTTTCGTGATGCCGGACGTCCAGAGTTCCGTCGATACCCGCCAGATCCCGATCCAGCGCGTCGGCGTGAAGGGTGTGCGCCATCCGCTGACCGTGAAGACGGCGGCGGGCGAGGTGCAGCCGAGCGTCGGCACGTGGAATCTCGACGTTCATCTGCCCGCCGACCAGAAGGGCACGCACATGTCGCGTTTCGTGGCGCTGCTCGAAGAGAACAAGCAGCCGCTCGAACCGTCGACGTTCCGCGCGATGCTGACCGCGATGATCGCGAAGCTCGAATCGCAGGCGGGCCGCATCGAAGTGTCGTTCCCGTACTTCGTGAAGAAGGTTGCGCCGGTGTCGGGCGTCGAAAGTCTGCTGGACTACGAAGTGACGCTGACGGGCGACGTGCGCGACGGTGTGACGCGCCTGTTCCTGCAGGTGCTCGTGCCGGTCACGAGCCTGTGCCCGTGCTCGAAGAAGATCTCGCAGTACGGCGCGCACAACCAGCGCTCGCACGTGACGATGAACGTGGAGTTCGACGGCGAGCTAGCGGTCGAAGAACTGATCGTCATCGCCGAGCAGGAAGCCTCGTGCGAACTGTGGGGCCTGCTCAAGCGTCCGGACGAGAAGTTCGTGACCGAGCGCGCGTATGAGAATCCGAAGTTCGTCGAGGACCTCGTGCGCGACGTGGCCGTGCGTCTGAACGCCGACGCGCGCGTGATCGCCTATACGCTCGAAGCCGAAAACTTCGAGTCGATCCACAATCACAGCGCCTACGCCGTGATCGAACACGACAAGCGCGTGTCGGCCTGATCGGGTCGAAAGCGTGTGTTGCTGACGTAAAAAAGCCGCCTGAAAAGGCGGCTTTTTCATTGCGCCGACGTCGCGCTCACTGCTGCGCGAGCGAGGTCAGGTCCCAGCGCGGCTTCACCGTGAAGGCGTAGTCGTGCGTGGCCTGGTCGGGCCAGCGCTGCAGGCGCAGCGCACCCGCGAGCGCGATCATCGCGCCGTTGTCGGTGCACAGCGACAGGTCGGGGTAATGCACCTCGAAGCCGCGCTTTTTTGCCGCCGCCGAGAGTTTCTCGCGCAACTGCTTGTTCGCGCCCACGCCGCCCGCGACCACGAGGCGCTTCATCTTCGTCTGCTTGAGCGCGGCCAGCGACTTGGCGGCCAGCACGTCCACGGCGGCATCGACGAAACCGCGCGCGATATCGGCCTTGCCCTGTTCGCAGATATTCGGGCCGAGCTTCTTCACATGCGTGAGCGCGGCGGTCTTCAGGCCGCTGAAGCTGAAGTCGAGATCGCCCGAATGCAGCATCGGACGCGGCAATTCGATCGCGCCCGGCGTGCCGAATTCCGCGAGCCGCGAGACTTCCGGGCCGCCCGGATAGCCGAGGCCGAGCAGCTTGGCGGTTTTGTCGAAGGCTTCGCCGGCCGCGTCGTCGAGCGTTTCGCCGAGGGTTTCGTAGACGCCCACGCCGGTCACGCGCATGAGCTGCGTATGGCCGCCCGAGACCAGCAGCGCGACGAACGGGAACGGCGGCGGCGCGTCCACCAGCAGAGGCGAGAGCAGATGCCCTTCGAGATGGTGGATGCCGACCGTCGGCCGGTTCCACGCCATGGCGAGCGCGTTGGCGATGCTCGCGCCCACCAGCAGCGCGCCCGCGAGACCCGGGCCCTGCGTGAAGGCGATGGCGTCGATGTCGGTGCGCGCCGCGCCGCTTTTCTCGAGTACTTCCTCGAGCAGCGGCAGCGCGCGGCGGATGTGGTCGCGCGAAGCGAGTTCGGGCACGACGCCGCCGTACTCGCGATGCATGGCGATCTGCGAATGCAGCGCGTGCGCGAGCAGGCCGCGCTCGCTGTCGTAGAGCGCGAGGCCGGTTTCGTCGCAGGAGCTTTCGATGCCGAGTACGAGCATGGTGGGGCGCGCAACGGCCGCCAAAGAGGCGCGAACCGTCGCTAAAACAAAGTAAAAGGGAAGCCTGAAAGTATAGCAGCGCAGGCGCAAGACGGCTGGCGGGCGATGGGCGGCGGCCGCACAGGTAAAATGCGCGCCATGGAATCATTCGACATCGCCGTGATCGGCGCAGGGGCGGCCGGCATGATGAGCGCGGCGGTGGCCGGCCAGCAGGGACGCCGCGTGGCGCTGATCGACCACGCGCCGCGCCTCGCGGAAAAAATCCGCATCTCGGGCGGCGGACGCTGCAATTTCACGAATCTGCACGCCAGTCCCGCCAACTATCTCTCGAACAACCCGCATTTCTGCCGTTCGGCGCTCGCGCGCTATACGCCGCGCGACTTTCTGGCGCTGCTGCGCCAGCATCGCGTGACGTGGCACGAGAAGCACAAGGGCCAGCTGTTCTGCGACCAGTCGAGCGAGGCGATCATCGACGTGCTGCGCGCCGAATGCGACGCCGGGCGCGTCGCGTGGCGCCGTCCGCTGCCGGTCGAGCAGGTCGGCCACGCCGACGACACGGGCTTCGTGCTCGGCACGCCGCAGGGCCAGATCCGCGCGAAGGCGCTCGTGATCGCCACGGGCGGTCTGTCGATCCCCAAGATCGGCGCGACGGATTTTGCTTATCGCGTCGCCAAACAGTTCGGCCACAAGCTGATCGACACGCGTCCGGCGCTCGTGCCGCTGACCTTCGCGCACGACGAATGGGCGCCGTACGTGCCGCTCGCGGGCGTCTCGCTGGAAGTGAACGTGGCGACCGGCGAGCGCAAGACCGGCGGCGCCTTCGACGAGGACTTGCTGTTCACGCACCGCGGCCTGTCCGGCCCCGGCGTCCTGCAGATTTCGAGCTTCTGGCAGCCGGGGCAGCCGATCCGCGTGAACCTGCTGCCCGATCGCGACGCCACCGAGGCGCTGATCGAGGCGAAGGGCGCGACGAAACGCCAGATCGGCAATCTGCTCGCCGAATGGGTGCCGGCGCGGCTCGCACACGCGTGGCTGGAGACGCATCAGGTGCCGCTGGAGGCGCGACTCGCCGATCTGCCCGACAAGACGCTGCGCCGCATCGGCGACGGCCTCGCGAAGTGGACGCTCACGCCCACCGGCACCGAGGGCTACAAGAAGGCCGAGGTCACGCGCGGCGGGGTGGATACGCGCGAACTGTCGTCGGCGACGATGATGAGCCAGCGCGTGCCGGGACTCTATTTCGTGGGCGAAGCGGTGGACGTGACGGGCTGGCTCGGCGGCTACAACTTCCAGTGGGCCTGGGCCTCCGGCGTGGCAGCGGGCGAAGCCGCCGCAGCCTTTACCGGCGCGGCTTGAGCGGGTTTTGAGGCGGGTAAAACGGGCTCGACGTTTACCTGTCTTTTGAAAAACCCTCTGCTATACTCGATCCTCTTTACCCCCGATCCGTTATTGGAAAATGACGACCATCCGCGTAAAAGAAAACGAACCCTTTGAAGTCGCCATGCGGCGCTTCAAGCGCACGATCGAGAAGAACGGGCTGCTGACCGAGCTTCGTGCGCGTGAGTTTTACGAGAAGCCTACGGCTGAACGGAAGCGCAAGAAGGCGGCGGCGGTAAAGCGGCACTTCAAGCGTCTGCGCAGCCAGATGCTGCCGAAGAAGATGTACTGATTCCCGCGCCGCCATGGCCTTTCCGTCCGCGGAAATCCATGACGGCGCAAGCAGCGCAGCGCGCCGGCCCGCAGGGTTCCTGCAGGATCCAGTCGCGCGCCGTGTTGTCCTCTGGTGTGGTCGCAACCCAGCCGAATCCGCACCGACCCGCCTGGAAACGCTTCCAGGCGGGTTTTTGCATTCGCTTTTGCGTTTCTCCGATGCTTCGGTACGATGTTTCGGCAGGACGACCTCACTGCCCCGGTTTTCCGGGTTTCTGCAACCAACGCAATTCAGGTGAGTGATGAGTCTCAAAGACCGGATCAACGACGACATGAAGGCCGCGATGCGCGCGCGCGAAAGCGAGCGTCTCGCCACGATTCGTCTGCTGCTCGCCGCCATCAAGCAACGTGAAGTCGACGAGCGCGTGACGCTCGACGACGCGGGCATTACGGCGGTCATCGACAAGATGATCAAGCAGCGCAAGGACTCGATCAGCCAGTTCGAAGCCGCCGCCCGCGCGGACCTCGTCGAAAAGGAACAGGCCGAACTGGTCGTGCTGGCCGCCTACATGCCCGAGCAGCTTTCGGACGCCGAAATCGCCGCCGAAGTGCAGGCCGCGGTTGCCCAGGTGGGCGCGGCGGGCCCGCAGGACATGGGCAAGGTCATGGGCGTGCTCAAGCCGAAGCTGGCCGGCCGCGCCGACATGACGGCCGTCTCCGGCCTCGTCAAGGCTGCGCTCTCGAAGTAAAGGCACGCTTTCGCGCGGCGCCGGCGTCTGCATGACAGCCGGCCGCCGCAGCGAGGCGACCGCCCGTCATGGGCGCCGCGCAAGCGCGCCCCCGTTTTACGCCAACCGAGCGACCAGGCCCCGATGATTCCGCATTCGTTCCTGCAGGATCTGCTAAACCGCGTCGATATCGTCGACGTGGTGGGACGCTTCGTGCAGCTCAAGAAGGGCGGCGCGAATTTCATGGGTCTCTGCCCGTTCCACAACGAAAAGAGCCCTTCGTTTACTGTTAGTCCAACGAAGCAGTTCTATCACTGCTTCGGTTGCGGCGCCCACGGCACCGCCATCGGCTTTCTGATGGAGCACGCGGGGCTCACGTTCCCCGAAGCCGTCAATGAACTCGCGCAGTCGGTCGGCCTGACCGTGCCGCAGGAACCGTCGCCGATGCGCGGCGGTGGCTTTGGCGGCGGCCGCCCCGGACAGGGCGGCCAGAGCGGTGAGGGCGGCTACGCGCCCGGTGTCTCGAAAGCGGTCACGAACGCGCTGTCGGACATCATGCAGACGGCTTGCGACTACTACCGCAAGCAGCTGCGCAGCGCGCCCAATGCGATCCAGTACCTCAAAAAACGCGGCCTGACCGGCGAAGTCGCGGCCCGCTTCGGGCTCGGTTATTCGCCCGATGGATGGCAGAACCTCGAAACCGCGTTTACCGATTATCGCGACGACTCGCTCGTCGAAGCCGGCCTCGTGATCGTCAGCGAAAAGCAGGATGCGCAAGGCCAGGCGCGTCGCTACGACCGCTTCCGCGACCGCGTGATGTTCCCCATCCGCAACGTGAAGGGGCAGGTGATCGGCTTCGGCGGTCGCGTGCTGGACGGCGGTGAGCCCAAGTATTTGAATTCGCCCGAAACGCCTCTATTTAACAAGGGCAGCGAGCTGTACGGGCTGTTCGAGGCGCGTCTCGCGATCCGCGAACAGCACTACGTGCTGGTGGTCGAAGGCTACATGGACGTGGTCGCGCTCGCCCAGCTCGGATTCCAGAACGCGGTGGCCACGCTCGGCACCGCCTGCACGCCGATCCACGTGCAGAAGCTGATGCGTCAGACCGATACGGTGATCTTCAGCTTCGACGGCGACTCGGCCGGCCGGCGCGCGGCGCGGCGTGCGCTCGACGCGTGCCTGCCGCATGCGGCCGACAACCGCACGATCCGCTTCCTGTTCCTGCCCACGGAACACGATCCGGACAGCTACGTGCGCGAATTCGGCACGGAGGCGTTCAAGGAGCAGGTCGATCGCGCCATGCCGCTGTCGCAGTTCATGCTGAACGAAGTGCTGGCGGGCAAGGAGCTGGATCAGCCGGAAGGCCGCGCCCGCGCGCTGTTCGACGCCAAGCCGCTGCTCCAGGCGCTGCCGGCGAACGCGCTGCGTGCGCAGATCATGCACATGTTCGCCGACCGGCTCGACGTGCCGTTCGAGGAAGTGGCGGCGCTCTGCGAGGTCGACGCGCGCATCGCCCAGGCGGCGCGCCAGGCGCCCGCGCGCAAGGACCGGCACCTCGTGACCGGTATCGAGCGCAAGGCGCTGCGCAACCTCGTGATGTATCCGCGCATCGTGGCGCAGCTCGACGAGGAGGCCGAACAGGCGCTCATCGCGCTCACGCGCCACGGCGAGCTGTTCGAGGAAGTGACCACCCATGCGCGTGCGCTGGGCGACGCGGCGGAGTTCCAGCTGCTTTCGGATCTCTTGCGCAATGGGGCCAATGCCCCCACGTTCGAGGAGATTTTTCGCGAAATTCTGGACTATGATGAAAACGTTCGGGATTTGCTGATGAAAAATCCAGAAGACGGTGCCGTGCAGGAGGAGCGCCGCGAGCAGGAACGGCTCGTGAGCGAGGAAATGACGGCTGCCATCCTCAAAATGCGCTTCGACGCCTGCAGCGAACGGCTGGACGTGCTTTCGCGGCAATCGAGGCACACGCCTGAAGAATTGGCCGAATACGTTAAATTGAATCAGACGCGAGCGGACATGAAACGTCAGCTCGGACTGTAAGGGAGGCGTGCGGGGGTAATTATTACCGTGCGTGCTATAATAAAAGGTTTTCAGCGGTTTGTTTTTGTTTTTTCCGGGCGGGCAGCTCAAGTATCACTCGGAGGTCGTTTCGCCGGGTGATGCCGAAAGGTGTCCAGTTTCCAGCAAGGGGCGGAATGGCAATGGCAAAGACTACAGGCGGAAAAAAGGCGACAGGCACAGGCTCGACGGAGCAGACCGGTAAGGTCACGAATGCCCAGGACGCCCCATCCGCCAGTTCCCGCCGCAAGGCGGCAACCGCCAGTCGTGAAGTACCCGCAGTCCGGAAGAAAGCCATGGCTGCTTCGGCCGCGCGAGCGGCGCCAACCCGTGCGGCGAAAGCTGCAACTCATCCGGCAACGAAGCGGTCCGGTGGTCCGAGTAGTGCAAGGCAAGTGCCTGCCGTTGCGGACGATGCGGCAGAGCGCGAGGCTCCAGTATCCACGGTTCAAGAGGCTGATGTCCAACAGCCGCGAGTCGAGACTACAGCCGGTACGGCGAACTCCATGACGAAAAAGCTGAATGAAGTGCCCGTCGATGACGACGCAAACCAGAGCGAGGAAAGCACGCCCACCCCGGCGGCCAAGGGTGAGAAAACCACCCGTGCGCGCGACCGGCGAGCGAAGGAGAAGGCGCTGCTGAAAGACGCGTTCGCGTCGTCGCAGCCCGGTACCGTCGAGGAACTCGAAGAGCGTCGCAACAAGCTTCGCGCGCTCATCAAGCTTGGCAAGGAGCGCGGCTACCTCACCTACGCCGAAATCAACGATCACCTTCCGGATAATTTCACGGAAACCGAGGCGATCGAAGGCATCATCAGCACGTTCAACGACATGGGCGTCGCCGTCTACGAACAGGCGCCGGATGCCGAAACGCTGCTCCTCAACGACAACGCACCCAACGCCTCTTCCGACGACGAAGTCGAGGAAGAAGCCGAAGTCGCGCTCTCGACCGTCGACTCCGAATTCGGCCGTACGACCGACCCCGTGCGCATGTACATGCGCGAGATGGGCACGGTCGAGCTGCTCACGCGCGAAGGCGAAATCGAAATCGCCAAGCGTATCGAAGACGGCCTCATGCACATGGTCATGGCGATCTCCGCTTGCCCGACCACGATTGCCGACATCCTCGCCATGGCCGAGCGCGTCGCGAACGACGAGATTCGCGTCGATGAGCTCGTCGACGGCCTGATCGATCCGAACGCCGAAGACACCGACGGCTTCAACGCCAAGGAAGCGGAAGAGATCGAGAACGAAAGCGAGGAAGACGAAGAGGAAGAGGAAGAAGAGGAAGAAGAAGAGGACGACGACGGCGCGGCGCAGGCGACGGCCAACGCGGCGCAGCTCGAAGCCCTCAAGCGCGCCTCGCTCGAAAAATTCGCGCTCATCAGCGAATGGTTCGACAAGATGCGCCGCGCGTTCGAGAAGGAAGGCTACAAGTCGAAGGCCTACCTGAAGGCGCAGGAAACCATCCAGACCGAACTGATGTCGATCCGCTTCACGGCGCGTACCGTCGAGCGTCTGTGCGACACGTTGCGCGCGCAAGTGGACGAAGTGCGCCAGGTCGAACGCCAGATCCTGCACACGGTCGTGGACAAGTGCGGCATGCCGCGCTCGGAGTTCATCGCGCGTTTCCCGGGCAATGAAACCGACCTCGAGTGGTCCGAGAAGATCGTCGGCGAGAATCACGCGTATAGCGCGATTCTGTCGCGCAATATTCCGGCGATCCGCGAACAGCAGCAGCGCCTGCTCGATCTGCAGGCGCGCGTGGTGCTGCCGCTCAAGGACCTCAAGGAAACCAATCGCCAGATGGCGGCGGGCGAACTGAAGGCGCGTCAGGCAAAGCGCGAAATGACCGAGGCCAATCTGCGTCTCGTGATCTCGATTGCGAAGAAGTACACGAACCGCGGTCTGCAGTTCCTCGACCTCATTCAGGAAGGCAATATCGGCCTGATGAAGGCGGTGGACAAGTTCGAATATCGGCGCGGCTACAAGTTCTCGACGTACGCGACGTGGTGGATCCGTCAGGCCATCACGCGTTCGATCGCGGACCAGGCGCGCACGATCCGCATTCCGGTTCACATGATCGAGACGATCAACAAGATGAACCGCATTTCGCGGCAGATCCTGCAGGAAACCGGTCTCGAGCCGGATCCGGCAACGCTCGCCGAGAAGATGGAAATGCCGGAGGACAAGATCCGCAAGATCATGAAGATCGCGAAGGAACCGATCTCCATGGAAACGCCGATCGGCGACGACGACGACTCGCATCTGGGCGATTTCATCGAAGACACCAACACGGTGGCGCCGTCGGACGCTGCGCTGCACGCTTCGATGCGCGACGTGGTGAAGGACGTGCTCGACTCGCTCACGCCGCGCGAGGCGAAGGTGCTGCGCATGCGCTTCGGTATCGAGATGAGCACCGACCACACGCTGGAAGAGGTCGGCAAGCAGTTCGACGTGACGCGCGAGCGGATTCGCCAGATCGAGGCGAAGGCGCTGCGCAAGCTGCGTCATCCGAGCCGCTCGGACAAGCTCAAGTCGTTCCTCGAAGGTAATTGATCGCTTTGCACGCTTGCGATACGTGCTTATCGCAAGCGAAAGCAGGGATCGGATGGTCAGGCTGGCCCGGTTTCGTGTAGTATGTCGGCCTGCCGTCGAAAAGCCCGGCCTTTGGCAGACCGGGCTTTTTTGTTGACGCTGTCTTTGTTGTTTCGTGTAGCTTCGTGGGGCCGGACGCCGTGTTGGTTGCAGGCAGCGGACTCATAATCCGCCGGAGAAATCCCGTCGTCGGTTCGAACCCGACCCGGCCCACCAGGTTATACGCACTCGCATTACGCGTGAATTTCCGCGATTCACGCACATAAAAGACCGGCCCTTGTGGCCGGTTTTTTATTTCCTCGTCGATTCGACCACCGCTCAGCGCCACTCGCGCGCCATTCACGCGTCACTTGACCCCGCCCGATTTAATTTCGCGATTTTCTTCACGATTTCGATGCGTTCTGAATCAGCGCGCTTGTCCGCGATTGGCATTTATCATCAAACCTTTTTAAAATCGGCCGATATTACGATTGAACACAAGTGAGACGCCGCGATTCGAACGCGACTCACACACGCGCGAACCGGGCATTCAAAGAACATGCAGTACCAGAAAATCATTTCGATGGCGGTCGCATTCGGCCGCGGTCTGCTGTGCGCGCTGATCGCCTGCGCGATGCCGGGTCTCGCCTTCGCGGATTGCATCGATGACGCCGCGGCCTTTCAGCACGTCAACGTGAGCCTGATGCGCGCCATTGCGCAAGTGGAGTCGGGCACGCAAACGCGCGTCATCAACACCAACAGCAATGGCACCGTCGATATCGGTCTCATGCAGATCAACAGCTCCTGGCTGCCGCGGCTCGCGCAGGAGGGCATTACCGAGCAGAGTCTGTTCGATCCCTGTACCAATGCTTATGTCGGCGCGTGGATACTCGCGGAAAATATTCGCCAGTTCGGGCCGACATGGAATGCAATTGGCGCGTATAACTCCCCATCGGCGGATAAGCGTCTCGCGTATGCGCGCAAGGTTTATGCTGCTGCCCAATCGCTCTCCAGTTCGCCGGATTCGTCCATGCCTATTCTGCCGCCTTCGTATATTCCGCCTCAGGACTACAACCCGTTTGCAAGCCTGGAGGTGAACCAGCCGCACGCGGGCGCCGCGCCGCGCGTGCCGACAGCGTTGGTGGCGAAGCCCGGCTCGTCGGCGATCGCGTCGGCGCCGCCTGGCGCGTACAACTTCGGCTGGGCGGTGTCGGGCGCGGATGGTGCGAAGCCCGTGCAGGTGTTCGACGACGGCGCGAAGATCTACGTTCAGTTCAGCGATATGAAGCGCGTGCCTGCGATTTTCGCGGATACGCCGCGCGGACGCGTCGTGTTGCGCTGGGAAGCGCAGCCGCCGTATGCGGTGATCGTGTCGTCGGAGCAGCGGCTCATTTTCCAGATCGGTGGCGCTGAAGCGACCGCGCAGCGAACTGGCACGCTGCCGCCATTGCCCACGCAATCGGCGGCGAACGCGGCGACCAACGCGGCGACCAACGCAGCGCCGTCGTCCGCGCCGCAAGCCAGCGCGCGCAACGCCGCCGATAAATCGGCCGATGCGCTCTGGTACGCGACCATGTCGCATCCGATTCCCGCGTCGTCGAAGGTTGCCGCGCAGGTCGAGCCGGTCGCGGTGACTGCGCCTTCGAATCCCACGCCCGCACCGGCACCCACACCTGCGCCCGCTTCGAAGCCTGCCGCCTCGAACCCCGGCACCAGCGCGCTCTGGTACGTCACGAAGTAAACCCTCGCGACGACGCGCCGCGCTTGCGACATAATCCGACCAGATCTCAATCTGGCAAAGGAGGCAAGTCGATGAGCAAGGCGCCGATGGTTGAAGTCCCCGGTTCGACGACGCGGCGGGTGTGGCTCAAAAGTCTGGGCGCGATGGCGGCGGCGTCCGCCATGGGCTCGGTAGCGGGCACGAGCGCGGCGCATGCCGCTCAATCGGCGCAAGCGGAACAAGCGTCGGACGATGCCACGCGTCCCGCTGCGCACGCCGGCAAGACGTTGGTCGCCTACGTTGGCACCTATACGCCGCACGGACTCGGCATCCATCGCTTTCGCGTCGATCACGCCACCGGCAAGCTCGATGCGCTCGAACCGGTGCAAGGCATCGAGAATCCGAGCGCGCTGGCCATCGATGCGCAGCAGCGTTATCTCTTCAGCGTGAGCGAGGTGAAGCAGTACAACGGCACGCCGAATGGCTCCGTGAGTTCGTATGCGATCGAGCCGGGCACGGGCGCGCTGCGTTTGATCGGCACGGTCAATTCGCAGGGCGCGGGGCCGGTGTATCTGAGCCTGCATCCGAATGGCCGTTTCCTGCTGGTCGCGAACTACAACAGCGGCAGCGTGGCCGTGCTGCCCGTGGCGAACGACGGCACGCTCGGCGAAGCGGTGTCCGTGCAGGCGCCGCAAGCGCCCGCCGGCGCGCAGCACGCGGCCGAAGGCGTGCCGGGCAGTTTCGCGATCAGCGATCACGACGGCCCGCACGCGCATACGATCGTGCCGTCGCCCGATGGCCGCTTCGCGATCTCGACCGATCTGGGCGTCGATCGCACCTACGTGTGGAAGTTCGATGAAGCGAGCGGCGCGCTCACGCCGGGCAATCCGCCGTTCGTGGCGGCTTCGGCCGGTGCGGGGCCGCGCCATGTCGTGTTTCATCCGAACGGCCGCTTTCTCTATCAGGTGACCGAAGAAGCGTCGACGCTCGTCTGTTACGGCTACGACGCGCAACGCGGCGTGCTCACGCAATTGCAATCGGTTTCCACGCTGCCGCCCGGTTATCAAGGAACGAGTTTCGCCTCGGAGATTCTGCTGTCGCACGATGGCCGCTTCGTCTATGTCGCGAACCGTTTGCACGACACGATCGTGCAGTTCGGCATCGGTGCGAACGGCCTCGTGCACCGCATTGGCGAGACGCCGACGGGCGGCGATTATCCGCGTGTGATTCGATTCGATCCGTCCGGGCGCTTCCTCTATTCGCTGAATCAGCGCAGCGATCATATTGCGATTTTCAGCGTCGATAAACCGAGCGGCACGCTGCATTTCACCGGCAATTATGTGGGCGTGGGGAGTCCCTCGGATATTGCGTTTGCGTGGGTGTAAGCGCCGATAAAGCGAATGACTCGAAGAATTTTTTCGAGTTGTTCGCTTTATTTATTTCGACATCCTGATGATTGCTCGGCGCGTATCGGGTCACGCCCGCAATCGGCCCGATTGCTTCATCGATTCCCGTCACCGTTCCGAAACCGATCTGAAAGCCTTGCCGGTCCCTTCACAGGTAAATTGATCGTTCAATCAACATAAACCCTTGTTCCGCGCGTATTGCCGGCAAGTCTTGTCGTTTCCGCGCAATTGCTCGTCGCAATTGCTACGTTGACCGGCTTTTTGCCGGACGACCATGTGTCATGGGCTGCACGGCGTCGCGGCGGCCCGTCCATGCGGAACCGCCGACGCTGTGCAATCCCGAGGAGAACAAGATGTGCCGATTCCAGACACTGCAAGCCTGCGCGCTCCTGTTTGCCGCAGCCGCCTGTTCGAGTGCCTTCGCCGCTGATCCGGCCGAGTGCAAGGCGGTGCGATTCGCCGATGTCGGCTGGACCGATATCGCCGCGACTACGGGCGTGGCGTCGACGATACTAGCGGGCCTGGGCTACGCACCGACGAAGACGATCGCTTCGGTGCCGATCACGTTCGCGGGCCTCAAGAGCAAACAGATCGACGTATTCCTCGGTTACTGGTCGCCGACGATGGACCCGATCATCGAGCCGTTCAGGAAGGCGGGCACCATCAAGGTGCTGCAAACGCCGAATCTCACCGGCGCGAAATACACGCTGGCGGTACCCGATTACGTTTATCAAGGCGGTCTGCGCTCGTTTCAGGACATCGCCAAATACGCGGACAAATTACAGGGCCGCATTTACGGCATCGAACCGGGTAACGACGGCAATCAGCTGATTCAGAAGATGATCGACGGCAATCAATATGGCCTCGGCAAATTCAAGCTGGTCGAGTCGAGCGAAGCGGGCATGCTCGTGCAGGTGAATCGCGCCGCGCGCGAGAAGCAGTGGATTGTGTTTCTCGGCTGGGAGCCGCATCCGATGAACGTGCAGATGAAGATCGACTATCTCGCGGGCGGCGACGACGTGTTCGGTCCCAATTACGGTGCGGCGCGCGTGCTCACGGCCGAACCGCCCGATTACAGCGCACGTTGCCCCAACGTGGCGAAATTCGTTTCGAATCTGCAATTCACCACTGCCATCGAAAATCATCTGATGGTGCCGATCGCCAACAAGGAAGATCCCAACAAGGCGGCGGCCGACTGGCTCAAGAGCAATCCGCAAGTGCTCGACAAATGGCTGGCGGGTGTCACGACACTCGACGGCAAGCCCGGTTTGCCCGCTGTGCGCGCCTATCTCGGCGCGAACTGATTCGACCAGGCATCGAGCCGGGCGCGCCTCTTGCGAGTACGCGCGGCTGCATAGGGAATCGGTGCGCGTGAAAGGCGCCTGCAAATACGTGTTGAATAGCGTGCGCGTCTGCATCTTCGCGCATTCGCTTTCACGCAGCGTCATGACCGTACTTCCCGATTTCTCCCTATTGGCCCGGTGATTTTGGTTGTTTAGCGTTCAACGAGAGGAGGAGGCAGATGGAGCAAGCGGGATTTCGTCCGCGCTCGGCCGACGAGGCCGGCGCTCGCAGCGCCCAGGGCCACGCATTGCAGCGCGGCCTCACGTGGAAAGACGCATTCTGGGTGACGAGTGGCGTGCCTGCGGGCGTGCTGTTCACGATCGGTGGTGTGTGCGCGACCATCGGTCAGCCCGCGTGGGCGATCTGGATTGCGTCGATCACAATGGGCCTCGTGCAGAGTGCAACGTATGCGGAAATTTCCGGACTCTTTCCGCATAAATCGGGCGGCGCGTCGGTGTATGGCGCGATTGGCTGGGTGCGCTACGGCAAGATGATTGCGCCCGTTTCGGTGTGGTGCAACTGGCTCGCATGGTCGCCCATGCTCGCGCTCGGTTGCGGGCTCGCTGCGAATTACGCGCTTGCCACCTTGTTCTCGCCCGATGCGGCGATCCTGCAATGGCGCTTGACGCTCGCGCATCTGGACTTCATCAAACCGGGCCTCACGCTGCGCATCAACGCGACGTTTCTGATCGCCGCAGCGTTTCTGCTCATCACGTTTCGCCTTCAACATAGCGGCGCCTCGAAAGCCGCGAAGACGCAAAAGATACTCGGCATTGCGTCGCTCACGCCGCTATTGATCGTCGGCCTCGTGCCGTTCATTACGGGCGATGTGCCGGCCACGCATCTCTTTCCGTTGCTGCCGCTCGGGCACGATGCGCACGGCAATCTCACCGCATCGTTCTTCGGCGCATGGAACGGACAGGGCGTGGTGATGGCCCTGGGCGCGATGTTCATGGCCGGCTGGGCTTCGTATGGTTTCGAAACTGCAGTGTGCTACACGCGCGAATTCCGCGATCCGCGTCGCGATACGGCGCGCGCGATCTTCTGGTCGGGCGCCTTGTGCCTCGTCGTGATGACGCTCGTACCGCTCGCCTTCCAGGGTTCGCTGGGCATGCAGGCGATGCTCGATCCGCGCATTGGCGATGGCACCGGCGTCGGTACCGCAATGGCCACGATGGTGGGCGGCGGCGCATGGGTCGGCAACGCCGTGGTCGTCATGCTGATGCTGTCGATTCTGCTGATCGTCATGACGTCGATGATGGGATCGTCGCGCACGCTGTATCAGGCGTCGATCGATGGCTGGCTGCCGCGCTATCTTTCGCGCGTCAACGAGCACGGCGCGCCGACGGCCGCAATGTGGACCGATCTCGGTTTCAATCTCGTGCTGCTCGCGATGTCGGACTATATGACGGTGCTGTCGATTTCCAACGTCTGCTATATGTTGTTCGTGTTTCTCAATCTGCAATCGGGCTGGATACACCGCATGGATCGCGGCAAATGGGAGCGCCCGTTCCGCTGTCCGACATGGCTGCTCGCGCTCGGCGCGCTGTGCGGCTACGCGAATCTGGTGTTCGTAGGCGCGGGTGCGAATCTGCAAGGCGAGGGCACCTTGCGCGATGGTTTGATTGCGATGCTGCTGATCGTGCCGGTGTTCGCGTTTCGCCATTATCTGCAGGATCGCGGGCGATTTCCGGCGGGAAGCGCACTCGATATGGAAGTGGTCGTGCCGAAGCGGAGCATCTGGCTGAATCTTGCACCGTATGGCGCGCTGATTGCGGCGGCGTTGACGATTGCGATTTCGCATCATTGGGCCGCGGGCGTTTGAACTGTTTCACCGATTCGACGCGGCGTTTTTCATTTCTTCAGCATCATAAAAAAATGCCGAAGCTTCGCGAGAAGCTTCGGCATTGCTATTTAACGAACGATTGAATCAGCGCATTGAGTTCGCGGCTTCAAGACATCGCATGCACATGCGTCACGGGCGGCGTTGTTGACCGTTGCGTTGCACCGCCGCGCGCCGGTGCACCATTTGCCACGAAGTAGTCCGCCGTCGAACGTGCGAGCGGCTGCTTGCCGCGAATTTGATCGGCGATCTTCTCGGCCATCATGATGGTCGGCGCATTGAGATTGCCCGTGGTGATACGCGGCATGATCGACGCATCGACCACGCGCAATCCTTCAAGACCATGCACGCGGCCTTCGTTGTCCACGACGGCCATGTTGTCGTAGCCCATCGCGCACGAACACGACGGGTGATACGCGGTTTCCGCGCGACTGCGCACGAATGCGTCGATCTCCGCATCGCTCTTCAATTGCGCGCCGGGACTCAGCTCCTGTCCACGGAAGCGGTCGAGCGCGGGCTGCGCGATGATCTCGCGCGTGATGCGAATCGCGTCGCGGAACTCACGCCAGTCGAGCGCCTCGGCCATATAGTTGAAGAGAATCGACGGATGTTCACGCGGATCGCGCGAACGCAGCTTTACGCGTCCGCGGCTGGGCGATCGCATCGAACCGACATGCGCCTGAAAGCCGTGCATCTTGATCGCATTCGAGCCGTTGTAATTGATCGCGACCGGCAGAAAGTGATATTGAATATTCGGCCATGGATCGTCATCGCGCGTGCGGATAAAACCGCCCGCTTCGAAATGATTACTCGCACCGATGCCCGTGCCGCGTAACATCCATTCGAGACCGATAGCCGGTTGATTGCGCATCAGCAGCGCGGGATAGAGCGAAACAGGCTCCTTGCACGCGTACTGCATATACATTTCGAGGTGATCCTGAAGATTCTGCCCGACGCCAGGCAAGTCGAGCACGACAGGAATATCGAGTTCGCGCAGCCATGCACCGGGACCGACGCCCGAGCGCTGCAAGATCTGCGGAGAGGCAATCGCGCCCGCACACAGCAACACTTCGCGGCGCGCGCGACGCGTGATGCGCGCGTTGCCGTCCAGAAACACCACACCGTTCGCACGTTTCCCGCTAAAGAGAATGCGGTCGGTCACCGCGTGCGTGACGATATCGAGGTTCGATCGTTGCTTCGCCTGATCCAGATAGCCGCGCGCGGTGCTCGCGCGCCGGCCTTTCGCTGTGACCGTGCGATCCATCGGCCCGAAACCTTCCTGGCGATAACCGTTGAGATCGTCGGTACGCGGATAACCCGCTTGCACGCCCGCTTCGATCATGGCCTCGAATAGCGGATTCACGCCGGGCTTGCTGGTGGTGACATGCACGGGCCCGTCGCCGCCGTGATAATCGTTCGCGCCGATGTCGCGCGTTTCAGCCTTGCGAAAATACGGCAGACAGTCCAGATAGCTCCAGTTTTCGAGGCCGTCGCGCTCGGCCCAACCGTCGTAATCCAGCGCGTTGCCGCGGATATAGCACATGCCATTGATCAGCGACGAGCCGCCCAGTCCCTTGCCGCGCCCGCACTCCATGCGCCGGTTGTTCATGTGCGGTTCGGGATCGGTTTCGTAGGCCCAGTTGTAGCGCCGCCCCTGCAGCGGATACGCGAGCGCCGCGGGCATTTGCGTGCGGAAATCGAAGCGATAATCGGGACCGCCCGCTTCGAGCAGGAGCACGCGAACATCGCGGTCCTCGGTCAGCCGCGTCGCGAGCACATTGCCTGCCGAGCCCGCGCCGATGATGATGTAGTCATAGTCTTGCGCTGCCATGCCGGGCTCCCTCAAAAGACGGGCTGATACGGTCCCAGTTCGACCTGGACGGATTTGAGGCGCGTGTAGTGCTCGAGTGTCGTGATGCCGTTTTCGCGGCCCACGCCCGATTGCTTGTAGCCGCCCACGGGCATTTCGGCGGGCGACTCGCCCCACGTATTGATCCAGCAAATACCTGCTTCCAGGCGATGAATCACGCGATGCGCGCGCGAGAGATTCTCCGTGACGACACCCGCTGCCAGTCCATAAAGCGTATCGTTCGCGCGCGCGATGACTTCTTCCTCGTCGCTGAACGTCAGCAGACTCATCACGGGGCCGAAGATTTCTTCGCGCACGATCTTCATCTCGTCGCGGCAATCGGCAAAGACCGTGGGAGCCACGTATTGACCGCGCGCGAAGTCGCCCTCAGTCAGCCGTGAGCCGCCTGCGATCAGCCGGGCGCCTTCGCGCTTGCCGCTGTCGATAAAGGCGAGCACCTTGTCCAGTTGCGCCGCGCTCGCGAGCGGGCCGAAATTGGTGGACGGATCGGTGGGTTTGCCCACGCGAATGCGCGCCACGCGTTGCAGGACGCGCGATTCGAAATCGTCGCGTATGGATGCCTGAACGAAAACGCGCGTGCCATTCGTGCATACCTGGCCGGCGCTGAAGAAGTTGGCTGTCACGGCGATATCGGCGGCACGGTCGAGATCGGCGTCTTCGAACACGATCAGCGGTGACTTGCCGCCGAGCTCCATCGTCACTTCCTTGAGCGACGAGGCGGCCGCAGCGGCCATGACTTTCTTTCCCGTTTCCACGCCGCCGGTAAACGAAATTTTCTCGATGCCCGGATGGTTGCTGAGCAGCGCGCCCACGCGGCCATCGCCTTGCACCACGTTGAAGACACCGGGCGGCACGCCCGCTTCCAGATAGATCTCCGCGAGTTTCGCGGCGGACAGCGGCGTGATTTCGCTGGGCTTGAAAATCATCGCATTGCCGGCTGCAAGAGCGGGCGCCGATTTCCAGCACGCGATCTGAATCGGGTAATTCCACGCGCCGATGCCCGCCGTCACGCCAAGCGGTTCGCGCCGCGTATAAACGAACGAACTCTCGCGCAGCGGAATCTGCTGACCTTCGAGTGCGGGCGCGAGGCCCGCATAGTATTCGATCACGTCCGCGCCCGTGACGATGTCGACGGCGCGCGTTTCGGCGATAGGCTTACCGGTGTCGCGCGTTTCCAGCTCGGCGAGCGCATCGTTACGCTCGCGCAGCAACTCGACGGCGCGGCGCAGGATGCGCGAACGCTGCATGGCCGTCATCGCGGCCCACACGCGCTGACCGTCGCGCGCGGATTGCACGGCGCGCTCGATATCGGCGGCGCTCGCCTGCTGCACGGTCGCCAGCGTTTCTCCGGTGGCGGGGTCGAACGTTTCGAAGGTTTCGCCGCTGGTGGCGTCGAGGTACGCGCCGTGAATGAAGAGGCGTTCGAGCGGGTAATGGGGCATCGCCAGGACTCCGTAGTCAGGCCGACTTGCGCGTGCGCGCCTTGGCGCGCGCGTCGAGCAGCAAGTCGATGTAATCGTTGGCCAGCCGCAAGGCGGCTTTGGTGTCGAAGGGTTCGCCGGTGGTTGCGCCGCGCAGCCAGAGGCCGTCGATCATGGCGGCGAGCCCGGTGGCGGCGCGCCGTGACGCAGCGCGCGGCAGCGCTTTTTCGAATTCCGCGCACAGATTCGAATACAGCCGGCGCGTATTCACGCGTTGCAAACGGCGCAGCGTGGGCTGATGCATGCTCTCGGCCCAAAACGCGAGCCACGTCTTCATGACCGGTGTATTGACCTGAGAAACATCGAAATTGGCGGCGACGATCGCACGCAGACGCGCGCGCGGTTCGGGCTTCGCGGCCAGCCGGCGGCGCATGGTCGCTTCCCACAAATCGCGGAGCACATGGCGCATGGTGGCTTCGAGCAGCCCGTCCTTGCCGCCGAAATAGTGGCTCACGATACCGGTCGAGATATTCGCGCGCTGCGCAACGGTCGCAAGCGTCGTACCCGACAAACCAGACTGGTCGATGGTCTGCAGGGTGGCATCGATGAGTTGGGCGCGACGCAGGTCGCGCATTCCGATCTTGGGCATGGTGAGTCAGGACGCACGGGGAGGACTCCACTCTAATTATTTTTTATTGAATGATCAATCAATAAAAACGTTGCGCGCGTGCCGCGGCGCATTTTCAAAAGCGCGCGTCGGATTGTCGATGGTCGCGCCGTGCGCGTCGTCTCGCGAGCCTTGCTACATAAGGATTCGAGCGCTTTTTACAGGGGTTTTCACGCACCATGCATGTCGCGATAGCGCCAGTGCGCGTCGCTTGAACGCAGGTTGCGCGCGATTTGGACGCTTACGTTTGGTCCGTCCGCATAGCTGCCAGGCGCGCTGCCAGGCCCTGAAATGCGGCACTTTTCAACCGTATCGCGAGTCAAGAGAGACCGACACCATGAGAAAAGCAAACGCACTGGTACTGACCGCAATCGCACTGGCGCTGTCCGCACTATCGAATTCGAGTCATGCGCAGAGCAGCGTCACGATGTACGGCATCATCGATGCGGGTGTGACTTACGTCACCAATGCAGGCGGCTCGCATCAAGTCAAATTCGACGACGGTATTTCGTACGCGAACCGTTGGGGCATCAAAGGCACGGAAGATCTCGGCGGCGGCATGAAAGCCGTGTTCGATCTGGAAAGCGGATTTCACCTCGGCAACGGCACGCTCGCGAATGGCGGTTCGCTATTCGGCCGCGCGGCGTATGTGGGGTTGCAGAGCGATTGGGGCACGCTCACGTTCGGCAATCAGATCGACATGACGCAGGAGATGGTTTATCTCTTCAACGTCACGGCGTGGGCGAGCGGTTACGCCATCAATCAAGGCGACTTCGACCGCATGAATGGCGATCATCTGCCGAATTCGGTGAAGTTCATGTCGAACACGTATGGCGGTTTCCAGTTTGGCGGCATGTATTCGTTCAGCAATACGCCTGGCGATTTTCATACGGGCAGCGCGTGGAGCGTGGGCGCGCAATATCAGCACGGCGCATTCGCGATGGGCGCGGCGTATACACAGCTGAATAATCCGTCCGGTATTTACGGCTTCGATCCGTACGCGATGATCGGCGTGCATACCTTCTTCGGCCGCCCGACCGTGAGCGTCGATCCCACCACGGGCGCGGTCACCGATCTTTACGCGGACAGCGCGTTTCCCGTCGATAAACAAGGCACATTCGGCATCGGCGCGAGTTATGTGATTGGCGACGTCACGCTGATGAGCGATTTCACCTATACGCAAATCAAGGCGTTTGGCGAAAGCGAACACATGCTCGTGGCCGAAGGCGGCGCCGACTGGCAAATCACGCCCGCGCTCGCGCTGATTGGCGGCTACCAGTACACGCATTTCGATGGCCATCACTGGAATCAGCTGTCGGCGGGCCTGCATTACGCCCTCTCGAAACGCACCGACGTCTATCTGTCCGGAGACTGGCTGAAGGCATCGCAAGGCGTCGATGCTGTGATCGGTTACAGCTTCACGCCGTCCTCGACCACGACGCAGGCCGACGTGCGAATCGGTATGCGCCATTCGTTCTGAAACGTTTAATCGATCGACGCAGTTTCCGCGGTGCAGCAATTCGAATTTTCCCCACCCGGGCCGGCGTCACGCCGGCTTACGCCTTTTGACCGCGAATCATCGTCAAACCGCATGGCGGGACGCCGCGACGCCCGTCTGGCGGGGCCGTCCACGCGCAATGGCGCTTTTGTTCTATCTGATCCGGGCCGCGATTTGGTCTACTGATTCCAACGTCACTCGTGCCACGCCAAGCCGGAGAAGTCAGATGAATGTCAGCGTCTTCGACCTGTTCAAGATTGGGATTGGCCCGTCGAGCTCGCATACCGTCGGTCCGATGGTTGCCGCTTGCCGCTTCGTGTCCCATATCGAGGACGCCAATTTGCTGGCCTTCGTGCGTCGCGTGAAGGTCGAGCTGTACGGCTCGCTGGGCGCCACCGGCAAGGGCCACGGAACCGACAAGGCCGTGCTGCTCGGTCTCGAGGGTCATCTGCCCGATGCGATCGATCCGGATCAGATCGAACCGCGCCTCGCCGCTATTCGCGCCGAGAAAGCCCTGATGTTGCTCGGCAAGCAATCGATTCGCTTCGACGAAAAAGAAGGTATCGGTTTCTTTCGACGCACGATGGGCGGCGCGAATACCTTGCATTCGAACGGCATGCGCTTTCAGGCCTTCGACGAAAACGGCCAGTTGCTGGTGGAAAAAGAGTATTACTCGGTCGGCGGCGGCTTTGTGGTGAATCGCGAAGGCGATCGCGTCAATGGCGTGCGCACCGCGCATGACATGCCGTATCCGTTCCGCACCGGCGACGATCTGCTGCGCGTCTGCAATGAAAGCGGGCTGTCCATTGCGGAGATTACGTTCGCCAATGAATGCGCGACGCGCTCGCCGGACGAGGTGCGCGAAGGCTTGATGGCAATCTGGCGCACGATGGCCGCGTGCGTCGAGCGCGGCTGCAAGATGCACGGTCAGCTGCCTGGTCCGATGCAGGTCAAGCGCCGCGCCGCCGATCTTTCCGTGCAATTGCGCGCGCGTTCCGAAGAGTCGTTGCGTGACCCGCTTTCAATGCTCGACTGGGTCAATCTCTACGCGATGGCGGTGAACGAAGAAAACGCCGCGGGCGGCCGCGTCGTCACCGCGCCGACCAATGGTGCGGCCGGTGTAATTCCCGCCGTGCTCCATTACTACGTGAAATTCGTGCCCGGTGCGAACGAAAAAGGCATCGTGGATTTCCTGCTCACCGCCGCCGCGATCGGCGTCATCTACAAGGAAACAGCCTCTATTTCAGGGGCCGAAGTGGGTTGCCAGGGCGAAGTGGGCGTCGCCTGTTCGATGGCCGCCGCCGCGCTCGCGGCCGTGATGGGCGGCACGCCCTTGCAGGTCGAGAACGCCGCCGAGATCGGCATGGAGCACAACCTCGGCATGACGTGCGATCCCGTCGGCGGCCTCGTGCAGATTCCCTGCATCGAGCGCAACGCGATGGGCGCGATCAAGGCGCTGAATGCCGCGCGCATGGCGCTCAAAGGCAATGGCCAGCATTACGTCACGCTCGACAACGTCATCAAGACGATGCGCGAAACGGGCGCCGATATGAAGACGAAATACAAGGAGACGTCACGCGGTGGACTCGCCGTGAACGTCATCGAGTGCTAATGGAAACGCGCAAACGGAAACACGCAAAGGGGTCTGCGAGATGAGCCGCTATTCGATATTCAGTCTGTTCCGCAACGGGTTGTCGTATCACGAGAACTGGGAGCGGCAGTGGAGAAGTCCTGAGCCGAAAAAGGAGTACGACGTGGTGATCGTCGGCGGCGGCGGACATGGTCTCGCGACCGCGTATTACCTCGCCAAAGAACACGGCGTGAAGAATATCGCGATTCTGGAGAAAGGCTGGATTGGCGGCGGCAATACCGCGCGCAATACGACCATCGTGCGTTCGAATTATCTGTGGGACGAGTCGGCGGCGCTTTACGAAAAGGCGATGAAACTGTGGGAAGGTCTCGCACAGGATCTCAACTACAACGTGATGTTCAGTCAGCGCGGCGTGATGAATCTCGCTCATACGCTGCAGGACGTGCGCGATACCGAGCGCCGCGTGAATGCGAACCGGCTCAACGGCGTGGACGCTGAATTCCTCACGCCGGAACAGATCAAGGAAATCGAGCCGACGATCAATCTGAATAGCCGCTATCCGGTGCTGGGCGCGTCGATTCAACGCCGCGCGGGCGTGGCGCGTCACGACGCCGTGGCGTGGGGTTTTGCGCGCGGCGCGGATCGTGCGGGCGTGGACATCATCCAGAATTGCCAGGTCACGGGCATTCGCCGCGATGGCGGCCGCGTGACGGGCGTCGATACGGTGAAGGGCTTTATCAAGGCGAAGAAAGTGGCCGTGGTCGCTGCGGGCAATACCACCACGCTCGCCGATATGGCCGGTGTGCGTCTGCCGCTGGAAAGCCATCCGTTGCAGGCGCTCGTTTCCGAGCCGATCAAACCGGTCGTCAATACGGTGATCATGTCGAACGCGGTGCACGCTTATATCAGCCAGTCCGACAAGGGCGATCTCGTGATTGGCGCGGGCGTCGACCAATACACCGGTTTTGGCCAGCGCGGCAGTTTCAACATTATCGAAGGCACGTTGCAGGCCATCGTCGAAATGTTCCCGGTCTTTTCGCGCGTGCGCATGAATCGCCAGTGGGGCGGCATTGTCGACGTCTCGCCGGACGCCTGCCCGATTATCAGCAAGACCGACGTTAAAGGCCTGTATTTCAATTGCGGTTGGGGCACGGGTGGTTTCAAGGCGACGCCGGGTTCGGGCTGGGTCTTCGCGCACACCATTGCGAACGACGAACCGCATCCGCTGAATGCGCCGTTCTCGCTCGACCGTTTCTACACCGGTCATCTGATCGACGAACACGGCGCAGCCGCCGTGGCGCATTAACCGCACACAGGATAGACACATCATGCTGCTGATCGAATGCCCCTGGTGCGGGCCGCGCGCCGAAATCGAATTCACCTGCGGCGGCGAAGCGGAAATCGCTCGCCCGCTCGATACCGATGCGCTGAGCGACAAGGAATGGGGCGATTACCTGTTCATGCGCCACAATCCGCGCGGCGTGCATAAAGAGCAATGGCTGCACGCACAAGGCTGCCGCCGCTGGTTCATGGCCACGCGCGATACGGTGACGTACGAGATTCAAAGCTACGAGAAGTTCGGCGCGGGCAATCACGCGGGCAACGAAAAAGATCTGGAAAAAGGGAGCGCACAGCGATGAGCCAGAAGAACCGCCTCGGCGCCGGTGGGCGCATCAATCGCGCGATTCCGCTGACATTCACGTTCAACGGCCGCACGTATCAGGGTTATCAGGGCGATACGCTCGCTTCCGCGCTGCTCGCGAACGACGTGCATTTCGTGGCGCGCAGTTTCAAATACCATCGTCCGCGCGGCATCGTGACGGCCGACGTGGCCGAGCCGAATGCGGTCGTGCAACTCGAACGCGGCGCGCATACCGTGCCGAATGCGCGCTCGACCGAGATCGAGTTGTATCAGGGGCTGGTGGCGAACAGCGTCAACGCCGAGCCGAACCTCGAAAACGATCGCATGGCGATCAATCAAAAGTTCTCGCGCTTTTTGCCCGCGGGCTTTTACTACAAGACGTTTATGTGGCCGCGTAAATGGTGGCCGAAATACGAAGAAAAGATTCGCGATGCGGCGGGTCTCGGCAAATCGCCTGAAGTGCGTGACGGCGATCGCTACGATAAATGCTTCGCACATTGCGACGTGCTCGTGATCGGCGGCGGCCCGACGGGTCTGGCGGCAGCGCACACGGCCGCGTTGAGCGGCGCGCGCGTGATGCTGATCGACGATCAGCGCGAACTCGGCGGCAGCCTGCTCGGCTGCAAGGCGGAGATCGACGGCAAGCCCGCGCTGCAATGGGTCGAAAAGATCGAAGCCGAATTGTCCGCCATGCCGGACGTGAAGATTCTCTCGCGCAGCACGGCATTCGGTTATCAGGATCACAATCTCGTGACCGTCGCGCAACGGTTGACTGAGCATTTGCCGGTGTCCACGCGTCACGGCACGCGTGAACTGCTGTGGAAGATTCGTGCGAAGCGCGTGATTCTCGCCACGGGCGCGCAGGAGCGTCCGGTTGTATTCGGCAATAACGATTTGCCGGGCATCATGCTCGCGTCGTCGGTATCGACTTATCTGCATCGCTATGGCGTGATTCCGGGCCGCAATGCCGTGGTGTTCACGAATAATGATGCGGGCTATCGTTGCGCGCTCGATCTCAAGGCGTGCGGTGCAAACGTGACGCTCGTCGATTCGCGCGCACAAGGCAGTGGCGCATTGCAAAGCGCTGCGCGTCGCCAGGGTGTGAAGGTGATGAACAACGCCGCGATCATGACGGCGCACGGCAAACTGCGCGTGAATGCCGTGGACGTGGTCGCGTATGCGAACGGCAAGACCGGTGCGAAGCAGGCAACGATTCCGTGCGATCTCGTGGCGATGTCGGGTGGCCTGAGCCCCGTGCTGCATCTGTTCGCGCAATCGGGCGGCAAGGCGCTCTGGAACGACACGAAAGCGTGCTTCATGCCGGGCAAGCGCGTGCAGCCCGAAGTCAGCGTGGGCGCGGCGGTCGGCGAATTCAGTCTGGCGCGCGGCCTGACGCTCGCGGTCGATGCCGGCATCGACGCGGCACAAAGTCTCGGTTTCAAGCTCGCGCGTCCGAACGTGCCGAAGGTCGCGGAGCTGAGCGAATCGCCGCTCGAACCGCTGTGGCTCGTGGGCAGTCGCACGGAAGCGTCGCGCGGCCCGAAGCAGTTCGTCGATTTCCAGAATGACGTCTCGGCGGCCGATATTCTGCTTGCCGCGCGCGAAGGGTTTGAATCGGTCGAGCACGTCAAGCGTTATACGGCGATGGGTTTCGGCACCGATCAGGGCAAGCTCGGCAATATCAACGGCATGGCGATTCTCGCGGCGGCGCTCGGAAAAACGATTCCGGAAACCGGCACCACGACGTTCCGCCCGAATTACACGCCGGTGACTTTCGGTACGTTCGCGGGCCGCGAACTCGGCGATTTTCTCGATCCGGTGCGCAAGACCTGCGTGCACGAATGGCACGTCGAGCACGGCGCGCTGTTCGAGGACGTGGGCAACTGGAAGCGTCCGTGGTATTTCCCGAAGGGCGGCGAAGATCTTCACGCGGCGGTGAAGCGCGAATGTCTCGCGGTGCGTAACAGCGTGGGCATTCTCGATGCGTCGACGCTCGGCAAGATCGATATTCAGGGACCGGACGCGGCGAAACTGCTCAACTGGGTCTATACGAATCCGTGGAGCAAACTCGAAGTCGGTAAATGCCGCTATGGTCTCATGCTCGACGAAAACGGCATGGTGTTCGACGACGGCGTGACGGTGCGTCTCGGTCCGCAGCATTACATGATGACGACGACGACCGGCGGCGCGGCGCGCGTGCTCACGTGGCTCGAACGCTGGCTGCAAACCGAATGGCCCGATATGAAAGTGCGGCTCGCTTCCGTGACCGATCACTGGGCGACCTTCGCAGTGGTTGGCCCGAAGAGCCGGAAGGTGCTGCGAAAGGTTTGTGACGATATCGATTTCGACAATGCGGCGTTCCCGTTCATGTCGTATCGCAATGGCACGGTCGCGGGCGTGAAGTCGCGCGTCATGCGCATCAGCTTCTCGGGCGAACTCGCTTATGAAGTGAATGTGCCGGCGAATGCGGGGCGCGCCGTGTGGGAAGCGTTGATGGCAGCGGGCGCCGAATTCGACATCACGCCTTATGGCACGGAAACGATGCACGTGCTGCGCGCGGAGAAGGGTTACATCATCGTCGGCCAGGACACCGATGGTTCGGTAACGCCGTTCGATCTCGGCATGGGTGGTCTGGTTTCGCAAACCAAGGACTTCCTCGGCCGCCGCTCGCTCAAGCGTTCCGATACGGCAAAAGAAGGGCGTAAGCAGTTCGTGGGTCTGCTCACCGACGATCCGCATTTCGTGCTGACCGAAGGCAGCCAGATCGTCGAGGAAAGCGCGCGCGCCGGTCACGACGGCACGATGCCGATGCTCGGTCACGTCACGTCCAGTTATCAGAGCCCGATACTCGAACGTTCGATTGCGCTCGCGGTAATTAAAGGCGGTTTGGGCAGAATGGGCGAACGCGTCGTGATTCCGCTCGCCGATGGGCGGCGCGTGGGCGCGAAGATCGTCAGCCCGGTTTTCTACGACATCGAAGGGGTGCGTCAGCATGTGGAATGAAACGAGAGATCCGATGCCCCTCGCGGAGCGAGCGGAGAGTGTGAACCTGGAGTCGCCGTTTATCGGCGTGGACGATCTGCTCAAGGTGCAGGACGCGCGCGGATCGAAAGCATTCGCGATGCGCGAGCAGCCGTTTCGCGATCTGGTGAATGTGCGCGGCGAATTGAGCGATGCGGCTTTTGTCGAGGCATTCGAGCGG
Source organism: Paraburkholderia sp. Ac-20347 (assembly GCF_017104805.1). Lineage (NCBI taxonomy): Bacteria > Pseudomonadati > Pseudomonadota > Betaproteobacteria > Burkholderiales > Burkholderiaceae > Paraburkholderia > Paraburkholderia sp. Ac-20347. Next base: position 51,075 of record NZ_JAAGPN010000007.1, read on the forward strand.
ACGGTCGGTTGCCGTCCGCCCGCTGCACCGAATACCGTCGCGCGCAGCGCCAATTACGACGTGCTGTGGCTCGGCCCCGATGAATGGCTCGTGCGTTCGAGCGCGCCTGTGCGTGCGGGTGTGCTCGAAGCGAAACTCGCGCCCGAAATCGGCGAATGCTATGCGGCGGCCGTCGACGTCGGCAGCGGTTATACCGTGGTCGAAGTCGAAGGCACGCGCGTGCGCGAAGTGCTGTCGCGCGGCTGTCCGCTCGATCTGCATCCGTCACTGTTCAAAGCGGGGCAATGCGCGCAGAGCCTGTATTTCAAGGCCTCGATCGTATTGATTCCGATTGCAGCGGATCGTTACGAACTGGTCGTGCGACGCAGTTTCGCCGATTACTTTTGCCGCATCATGCTCGATGCCGCGGCATCGCTCGCGCCATGAAGATCGTCGATGGTACCTTCGACAATGCGCCTGCATGCGGGCGCGGCTGGAGCGTGTTCGTCGACGCGCTCAGCGTGCCGGCGCGCATCGGCATTCATCCGCATGAACACGGTCAGTCGCAGCCGCTCGTGATCGACGCGCAGCTCGGATATGGCCGCGCGCCAAAAGAGGCGGGCGACTGGATCGATTACGAAAGCTGGTGTGCGCGCATCGCGGATTTCCTCGCGCACAAAGCCCATACGCGTTTGCTCGAAACGCTGGTGGCCGATGTGGCGGCGCTGTCGTTTCGCGAATGGCCCGCGCTCGAAACGCTCACGCTGGCCGTGCACAAGCCGAAGATCCGCCCCGGCACGCGTCGCGTGGGTGTGTCGCTCGACTGGACGCGCGCGGATTATCTGCAATGGAGCGCAACGGCAGCAGAGATGCACGCCCACGCATAAAGACATCGTCATGCACGTGAGTGTCGGTGCCGTGCAAACGTACGTCGGGTTTTGTATGGTTTGAAGAGGGCACACGGCGCTACGCTCGAATCATCGCCGTTGCAGCGCGTGCGCAAAGACGCAGCGGCGCTTTTCATCAACAACGAAACGGAGACAAGCGATGAGTGGCAATCGAGGCGTCGTGTACATGGGACCGGGCAAGGTCGATGTGCAGAAGATCGACTATCCGAAGATGGTGGACCCGAGCGGCCGCAAGATCGGTCATGGCGTGATTCTCAAGGTCGTCAGCACAAATATCTGCGGCTCGGATCAGCATATGGTGCGCGGGCGCACGACGGCGCCGGTCGGCCTCGTGCTCGGCCATGAAATCACGGGCGAAGTGGTCGAGATCGGCAACGATGTCGAAACCCTCAAACTCGGCGATCTCGTTTCCGTGCCGTTCAACGTCGCGTGCGGACGCTGCGCGATGTGCAAGGACCAGAATACCGGCGTGTGCCTGAACGTGAATCCGTCGCGCGCGGGCGGTGCCTATGGTTATGTCGATATGGGCGGCTGGATCGGCGGTCAGGCCGAATACGTGCTCGTGCCGTACGCCGATTTCAATCTGCTCAAATTCCCCGATCGCGATCAGGCGATGTCGAAGATTCGCGATCTCACCTGTCTCTCCGATATTCTGCCCACGGGCTATCACGGCGCCGTGACGGCTGGCGTGAAGCCGGGCTCGACGGTTTATATCGCGGGCGCGGGACCGGTCGGCATGGCGGCGGCCGCATCGGCGCGGCTGCTTGGCGCGGCCTGCACGATCGTCGGCGACATGAACGCGGAACGTCTCGCGCACGCGAAAGCGATGGGATTCGAAGTCGTCGATTTGTCGAAAGACGCCACGCTCGGCGAGCAGGTCGAGCAGATTCTCGGCAAGCCCGAAGTCGATTGTGCGGTCGACTGCGTGGGTTTCGAAGCGCATGGTCACGGCGCATCGGGACACGCGGAAGAGGCGCCCGCCACCGTGCTCAATTCGCTGATGGAAATCACGCGGCCCGCAGGCATGATCGGCATTCCGGGTCTCTACGTCACCGACGATCCGGGCGCGCGCGATCTCGCCGCGCAGCACGGCAGCCTGAGCATCCGCTTCGGACTCGGCTGGGCAAAATCGCATACGTTCCATACCGGTCAGACGCCGGTGCTCAAATACAACCGCAATCTCATGCAGGCGATTCTGTTCGACCGCTTGCCGATTGCGAAAATCGTCAACGTCTCGGTGATTTCGCTCGATGAAGCGCCGCAAGGCTATAAGCAATTCGATGGCGGTGCGCCGCGCAAGTTTGTGATCGATCCGCACGGCATGCTGGCCGCGTGATCGGAAGCATTCAATTTATTTGCGCCCTCGCGCAATAAAAAACGGGCAACCGGTTCAAGCCGGTCGCCCGCTCTGCGTTGCATGAACGCACAACATCGCTAGACGTGTGCGCTAAGCATCGGCAGTAAGGGTTTCGGTGTATCGGCACCCGAAAGTGGCGCCAGACGCTTGCGACGCTCGCCGGTGGGCGCGCTGCCGAATGCGTCGCGATAGCTCTTGCTGAAATGACACGCCGACTGAAAGCCGCAGGCCATCGTGATCTGCATGATCGACATGTCGGTTTGCAGCAGCAATTCACGCGCGCGGCGCAGGCGTAAAGTCAGATAGTAATGCGTGGGCGTCATGCCCAGATGCTCGTGAAAGAGCCGCTGCAATTGCCGTTGCGACATGTTCGCGAGCCGTGCGAGCTCCTCGCGCGAAAGCGGCTCTTCGATGTTGTTCTCCATGAGCGAGATGACTTCAAAAAGCGATTTGTTCGCGGACCCGAGTCGCGCCACGAGCGGCATGCGCTGCTGCGCGCTGGTGTCGCGAACGTGCTCGACCACGAACTGTTCGGCGATCTGCGTGACGCGCGCCGTCCCCACGCGCGTGGTGATGAGATTGAGCATCATGTCGAGCGGCGCAACGCCGCCCGTGCAGGTCACGCGGTCCCGGTCGATCACGAATAGCTCTTTGAGAAAGCGCGTGGACGGAAATTCTTCCTTCAGCGCCGACATGTTTTCCCAATGAATCGCGCATGCGTAGCCGGCCAGCAGACCGGCTTTGGCGAGCGCGTAGGTGCCCGTGCACAGGCTGCCCAATACGACGCCCGAGCGCGCGAAGCGGCGCAATACGGCGAGATGCGCGGCAGTGGTCGCGCGCTGTACGTCGACGCCGCCGCAGACGAACACGATGTCGGGCTGACCCGCGCACTCGGCCGGTCCGCTGTCGATGGACAGCCCGTTGCTCGACGCGACCGGGCCGCCGTCCGGGCTGATGATCGACCAGCGATAGAGGGGTTGCCCGCTCAGGTAGTTAGCCATGCGTAGCACTTCGATGGCGTTCGTGAACGCGATCATCGTGAAGTCGGGCAGCGGCATGAACGCAAAGTGCGCTAACGACGCTGTGCGGTCGGGCAACATGTGGGGGGCCATTCCTTGTAGTCGGTAGCCTGAGAAGGCCGGGGTCCCGGGCCAGGCTACCGCAATTCTGGAATCGGGCAAGGGCAGTGTGCCATGCGGCAAAACCCTAAGTCCACGACGTCAAAAATCCCTCTGGCGTAAAAAACACGAACGTGCGGCGAAGCTGGTGCAGCCTTGCCCGCTTAACTGGCAGAGCGTGAACAAAACACCGACAGCTTGCACCATCAGATGCACGTCGCCCACGCGCGGTGCATCAAAAACTTGTTTCGGATCGGGAAGTATTCGATTTGGCATATCCACATATCCACTTTAAGTCCACTTGCATCGAACGCTTGCGCGAGTCATACATGGAATCGCATTCGGGCTGACTTGTAAAAAATGGACGCGGATGGCGGAAAAGGAAAAGAACGCGTCTGAATTCATACATCGGCGGGGAATTCGAACGACAAGAATAGAGCCGTCGGCCAGAACCTTGCGCGGCGGCGGCAAAGCCAGGTGGGACGGGCCTTGCGCGGTACGGGAAACGCGACTCCATTCGTCACGGACGCCTTATGTCGAACACTGAAGCTTTCTTCTCGCAGACGCTCGCGCAGCACGACTCAGCCGTGCGCGGCAGCAGCTCGTTGCTGACAAATAAATATGCCGAAGGCTATCCGGGCAAGCGCTATTACGGCGGTTGTGAATTTGCAGACGAAATCGAAGCGCTCGCCATCGATCGTCTGAAGAAACGCTTCAGCGCAGAGTTTGCCAACGTCCAGCCGCATTCGGGTGCGCAGGCCAATGGTGCAGTCAAGCTCGCGCTCGAACGCACGGGCATTACCTGCAACAAGAACGGCATTCCTTTCGATACTGAAAAGCCCACGGTCACGTCCGGCATTCGTCTGGGGACGCCGATGGGAATATTCGCGCTCTGCGAGCGCTTTCCGATTTATACGCACACGTAACTCGCATCATTCGCTTCAAGCAAAACACCCAGCATTCAAACCCCACGCCCGTTTCGGAGTCGGCAATGAGCAATCTGCACGAAAACAGCATCATCATCGATGGTCTGAACATTTCGAAGTTCGACCGCTCGGTATTCGAAGACATGCGCAAAGGTGGGATTACCGCGGCGAACTGCACAGTGTCCGTGTGGGAGAGCTTTACGAAGACTGTCGATAATATTGCGCAGATGAAACAGCAGATTCGCGACAACGGCGAATTGCTGACGCTCGTGCGCACGACCGACGACATCCTGCGCGCGAAAAAAGAAAACCGCACGGGCGTGATTCTCGGCTTCCAGAACGCGCACGCGTTCGAGGACAACATCGGCTATATCGAAGCATTCGCCGATATGGGTGTGCGCGTGGTACAGCTCTGCTACAACACGCAGAATCTTGTGGGCACAGGTTGCTATGAGCGCGACGGCGGTCTCTCCGATTTCGGCCGCGAAGTGATCACGGAAATGAATCGCGTGGGGATCATGGTCGATCTTTCACACGTGGGTGGCAATACGTCGTCGGAAGCCATCGCTTTTTCGAAGAAGCCTGTGTGCTATTCGCACTGTCTGCCATCGGGCCTGAAGGAACATCCGCGCAACAAGAGCGACGCCCAGCTCAAGGAAATCGCCGATGCGGGCGGCTTTGTCGGCGTGACGATGTTTGCGCCGTTTCTCAAGCGCGGCATCGACGCGAGCGTCGACGACTATATCGAAGCGATCGATTACGTCGTGAATCTGATCGGCGAGGATACGGTCGGCATCGGCACCGACTTCACGCAGGGTTATAGCGTGGACTTCTTCGACTGGCTCACGCACGACAAGGGCCGTTATCGCCGCCTGACGAATTTCGGCAAGGTCGTGAATCCGGAAGGCATTCGCACGATCGGCGAATTTCCGAATCTCACGGCGGCGATGGAGCGCGCCGGCTGGAAAGAGTCGCGTATCCGCAAGATCATGGGTGAAAACTGGGTGCGTGTGTTTCGCGACGTCTGGGGCGCCTGAATTTCTGGTGGCTCGTGACACGAAAACAAAAAATAAATTTAGCCATTCCGAACTCGAAAAGCTGCAAGCCGATAAAACGATTATCCCGGAGCCCCACGAAATGCAACCGCAATTGCCGATCGACGTCGACGCGAATACCGGCGTCTGGACCACCGACGCACTGCCCATGCTGTATGTGCCGCGTCACTTCTTCACCAACAATCACACGGCTGTCGAAGAGGCGCTGGGCCGCGAGACTTACGCGGAGATTCTCTATAAAGCCGGTTATAAGTCGGCTTATCACTGGTGCGCGAAGGAAGCCGAAAAGCACGGTATGAGCGGCATGCCCGTCTTCGAGCATTATCTGAAGCGCCTTTCGCAACGCGGATGGGGTCTCTTCACGATCATTGAAGCCGATCCGGCGACAGCGCATGCGCGCATCGAACTGCGCCATTCGTCGTTCGTGCTCGCGCAGCCGGGCAAGCAGGGCAAACTCTGCTACATGTTCGCGGGCTGGTTCGCAGGCGCGATGGACTGGGTCAACGACACGGCCGGTGCAGGCGCGCATGCGCCGCGTGCGCAATCGAAGGAAGTGCAATGCGCCGCCGAATGCCACGCGCATTGCGTCTTCGAAGTGTCGCCGATTACGTCCTGACGCATTCTCGCGACCCGATTATTAGCCGTAAAAACCCGCAATACGAATCACACGACGAATTACCCGAACACCCGAGGCCGTCAGCGATGCGCTATCCCCACCTGTTCAAACCTTTGACGCTCAATCAGCTTACGCTGCGCAACCGCATCGTGAGCACCGCCCACGCCGAAGTCTATGCCGAGCCGGGCGGACTGCCGGGCGACCGCTATATCCGCTACTACGAGGAGAAGGCCAAGGGCGGTGTGGGCCTCGCGGTGTGCGGCGGTTCGAGTCCGGTGTCGATCGACAGTCCGCAAGGCTGGTGGAAGTCGGTGAATCTCTCGACCGACAAGATTGTCGATCCGCTCGCGCGTCTCGCCGAAGCGATGCATCGTCATGGCGCGAAGATCATGATTCAGGCCACGCACATGGGACGCCGTTCGGCGTTTCATGGCGAGCACTGGCCGCATCTGATGACGCCTTCGGGCGTGCGCGAACCAGTGCATCGCGGCAATGCGAAGATCATCGAAGTGGAAGAAATTCGCCGCATCATCGCGGACTTTGCGGCGGCGGCAAAGCGCGTGAAAGATGCGGGTATGGACGGCATCGAAATCTCCGCCGCACATCAGCATTTGATCGACCAATTCTGGAGCCCGCGCACCAATTTTCGCACCGACGAATGGGGCGGTTCGTTGAAGAACCGTTTGCGCTTCGGCGTGGAAGTGCTCGAAGCCGTGCGCGAAGCGGTAGGTAAGGATTTTTGCGTGGGCTTGCGCATGTGCGGCGACGAATTCCACGAAGACGGTCTCGATCACGAGCAATTGAAAGAGATCGCGCAGGCCATGGCGGAAACCGGTTTGATCGATTATCTCGGCGTGATCGGTTCGGGCGCGGATACGCACAACACGCTCGCGAATTGCATGCCGCCGATGGCCTTGCCGCCCGAGCCGTTCGTGCATCTCGCGGCGGGTATCAAGTCGGTGGTCAATCTGCCCGTGATGCACGCACAGAGCATTCGCGATGCGGGCCAGGCCGAGCGCCTGCTCGCGAACGGCATGGTCGATCTCGTGGGCATGACGCGCGCGCAGATCGCCGACCCGCATATGGTCATCAAGATTCGCGACGGCCGCGAAGACGAGATCAAACAATGCGTGGGCGCGAATTATTGCATCGACCGCCAGTACAACGGGCTCGACGTGCTCTGCGTGCAGAACGCGGCGACGTCGCGTGAAGCGACCATGCCGCACGTCATCGAAAAATCGCGTGGACCGAAGCGCAAGGTGGTCGTCGTGGGTGCGGGTCCGGCGGGACTAGAAGCGGCGCGCGTCGCGCGTTTGCGCGGCCACGATGTCGTGCTGTTCGAAAAGAACGATGCCGTTGGCGGCCAGATTCTGCTTGCCGCGAAAGCGCCGCAGCGCGAACAGATGGCCGGCATCGTCCGCTGGTTCGATATGGAAACGAAGCGCCTTGGCGTCGATCGGCGGCTCGGTGTGGAAGCGGACGACAAAACCATTCTCGCTGAAAAGCCCGACATCATCGTGCTCGCCACCGGCGGTTCCGCCTTCACGCAACAGGTGCCTGCGTGGGGCGTCGATACGGGGCTCGCCGTGAGTTCGTGGGACATTCTTTCGGGCCGCGTGGAGCCGAAGCAGAATGTACTCGTCTACGACGGCGTGAGCACGCATGCGGGCGCGGGCGTGGCCGATTTCATGTCGAGCCGCGGCTCGAAGGTGGAAATCGTCACGCCGGACGTGAAAGTTGCCGACGACGTCGGCGGCACGACCTTCCCGATCTTCTATCGCCGCCTTTACGCGCAAGGCGTCATTCACACGCCGAATTATTGGCTCGACCGCGTGTACGAAGAAGACGGCAAGAAGATCGCCGTATTGCGCAACGAATATACGGAAGAGCAGGAGGAGCGCGCGGTCGATCAGGTGGTGATCGAAAACGGCAGCACGCCCAACGACGCGCTGTACTGGAAACTCAAACCGGAGTCGCTCAATCGCGGCCAGGTGGACGTGCGTAAACTTTTTGCTGCCGAACCGCAGCCCTCGTTGTCCGAAGAACTGGGCAATGGGCGTTTCTTGCTGTTCCGGGTGGGCGACTGCATTTCGATGCACAACATCCACGGTGCGATTTACGACGCGCTGCGCCTCGCGAAGGACTTCTGAACCATGAACCCGACCTGGCTGATTACCGCGTTACTGTGGCTGTCGATGGCGGGGCTGGCGTTCGCGGTCGCCAGACGCGCATCGTACTGGCGAGTGGGGCGCGCAGCAGCGTCTTCGTCTACTGGCGTCGACAAGCTGTTCAGCATTCCGAAGCGTTACTTCGTCGACCTGCATCATGTGGTCGCGCGCGATCCGTATATCGCCAAAACGCACGTCGCGACGGCGGGCGGTGCGATTGCGGCTCTCGCACTCGTGTTTATCAATTACGGGCTGGCCATTTATTCGCCGTGGCTCGACAAGCTGATCTTTCTCGCGGCACTTGCCATGCTGATTGGCGTGGTGTTTGTGTGGCGTCGACGTCATGCGAAGCAGGTGCCGGCACGGCTTTCGCGCGGTTCCTGGAATGCGTTGCCATGGCTGCTGGGTTCGTTCGCGCTGGGCGTTGCGCTCTTCACACTGGTGCCCGCGAGCGCGATGTCGGGCGGATTCGCGGTGCTGTGCGCGGCGCTGATCGGCGTGGGTGCGTTCGCGATGACGTTCGGTGCTGCAAAGGGCGGCCCGATGAAACACGCGGTGGCAGGTTTGCTGCATCTCGCGTTTCATCCGCGTCAGGAGCGATTTTCAGCTACACGTGAAGCGTGGACCGGCAATGGCACGGCAACGCCGCCGACTGCACTTAAACTCGCCGATGTCGAGCAGCAACAGGAATATGGCGTGGCGAAAGCGGTGGAATTCCGCTGGAATCAATTGCTGAGTTTCGACGCCTGCGTGCAATGCGGTAAATGCGAGGCCGCGTGTCCAGCGTTCGCGGCCGGTCAACCGCTCAATCCGAAGAAGCTGATTCAGGATCTTGTCGTGGGCATGGCGGGTGGAACGGACGCCGCATATGCGGGCAGCCCGACGCCTGGCATTCCCGTCGGGCAGCATCGCGGCACGCCGAATGGTCCGATCGTTTCCGGCCTGATAGAAGCGCAAACGCTGTGGTCGTGCACCACCTGTCGCGCGTGTGTGCAAGAGTGCCCGATGCTGATCGAGCACGTCGATGCCATCGTCGATATGCGCCGCAATCAGACGCTCGTGCATGGCACCGTGCCGGGAAAGGGCCCGGAAGTGCTGGCGAATCTGCGCGAAACGGGCACGGCGGGCGGCTACGACAAGGCCGCGCGCTACGACTGGTCCGTCGATCTGAATGCGCCGATTGCGCAAGCGGGCAAGCGCGTTGACGTGTTGCTCGTGGCGGGCGAAGGCGCGTTCGACATGCGTTATCAACGCACCTTGCGTGCGCTCGTGAAAGTGCTGAACAAGGCAGGCGTGAATTATGCCGTGCTCGGCGCGCAGGAAGCGGATACGGGTGACGTCGCGCGTCGTCTCGGCGACGAGGCCACGTTCCAGCACATGGCGCAGCAGATGATGCGCACGCTGGCGACGCTGAGTTTCGCGCGCATCGTCACCGCCGATCCGCACGTGATGCACAGCCTGCGCAACGAATATCGCGCGCTGGGCGCGCGCTACGACGTGCTGCATCACACGACCTTGCTCGCCGAGCTGGCCGCGAGCGGGCGCATCGCGCCGAAGGCCGCTGAAGCGCTGCGCGAGAAGCGCACGACGTATCACGATCCCTGCTATCTGGGCCGCTACAACGGCGAGATCGACGCGCCGCGCAAATTGCTCAAGACCATTGGCATTCAGGTCGTGGAAATGGAACGCAACGGTCTGCGCGGACGATGCTGCGGTGGCGGCGGCGGCGCACCGCTTACGGATATTCCGGGCAAGCAGCGCATTCCCGATATTCGCATGGCCGATGCGCGTGCCGTAGGTGCGGAAGTCGTCGCCGTGGCGTGCCCGAATTGCACGGCAATGCTCGAAGGCGTCGTGGGGCCGCGCGCGGAAGTGCTAGACGTGGCCGAACTCGTAGCCGCTTCGCTGGAGTAAATCGATGAACGCAACGACGAATGCCATCAAGCGGATCGATCCGCGCCGGCCTTTTATTATCACGGCGGCGGGGCTCAAGCGGATCACGCTGGGCGAGATCGGCAACGCCAATACGAATGATGGTCAGTGGGACGCGAATCGCGCCCATGGCGGAATCGTCAAACCTCGTCGAACGATCAGTCATCCGAATCAAATTATATTGGTGGCGGCGCACACGGAACGCGGTTCGCTCGACGACCACGCGTGCCAGGCCATCGCCGCCGCCGCGTTAATTGCCGATGCGCGAACCGAAGTCGCGCTTCTGGTATTCGGCGAGCTCAAGGACGACGCGGCCACGCTGGGCGTGGACAAGTTGATCGAGTTGCCGGACTACGATCGCCGAACGTTCGCGCCCGAAAGTGAGTTGCGCGCGCTGCAGGCGTGTGCGGCGGCGCTCGCGCCGCGTCACGTGCTGCTGCCGGATAACGCGAGTGGCGACGGCGATCTCGGCCGCCGTTATGCGGCGTCGACCGGCGCGAGCGTGGCCGCGCATGTGGTGGAAATCGACGCGAAACATGTGGGCGTCTACGAGCAGGCGAAGCGTGCATTCGCGACGCGCGCGCTGCCGGATGTGATGTTGCTGGCACCTAACGCAGTTGAGGCGAAGCTGCCGTTCGTCGGCGCGGGCGAGCGGCTCGCTGGCGATTTCATTCGCCCGGCGAGCGATATCGCTCAACCGTATCGCGACCTCGGCATCGAAGAGATCGACGCGGCGCAGGTCGCGCTGGAAGAGGCGGATTTTATCGTCGCTGCGGGCAACGGCGTAAGCGATGTCGCGCAGTTCGAACGCCTCGCAGGCGTGTTCGGCGCGGCCATCGGCGCGAGTCGCGTGGCCGTCGACAGCGGCCATTTCACGCGTGACAAGCAGGTGGGCGCGACCGGCAAGACGGTGGAGGCCAGCGTGTATATCGCGTTCGGCATTTCGGGCGCCGTGCAGCATTTGCAGGGCATCAAGGATTGCCGTCACGTGATTGCCGTGAATCTCGACGGCAGCGCGCCCATTGCCAAACGCGCAAATCTCACCGTGGTCGGCGATGCACAGGCGACCATCGCCGCGTTGATCGAACAGGTGCAGGCGGCGCGCGGTGCGACTCGCGCGACGCCTGCTGAAACGCGCGTCGCCGCGCGCGAACGTCAGCCCGCAGGAGTGGCCGCATGAACGTACAACGACGGATCGAACGCATCGCGGTGCTCGTCTCGACAGGACGCCATCCGGTGAGCGGTACGCTGCGCTATAGCCGTAACGATGCGCTCGCGCTCGAACTCGGTCGGCAGCTCGCGGAACGCCATCGTGCATCGATCGACGTGATTCATGCGGGCGACCCGCATGATCCTGCGTTGAACGACTACCTCGCGCTCGGCGCGCGCGAAGTGGAAGTGCTCGCCTGTGCGGAAAACGACGACGCGGCGCGCGCGCTGGCCGAACGCGTGCGCGGCTACGACCTCGTGCTGACCGGCACGCGCGCGGAAGGCGCGCACGATTCGGGCATGTTGCCGTATGGCGTGGCGGCGGCGCTGGCGTTGCCGATCGTCGGCGGCGCGGTTGATATCGATATCGACGCGGCGAGCGGCAGCGCCATCGTGCGCCAGTTCTTGCCGAAAGGTTTGCGCCGCCGTGTGCAAACCGCGCTGCCCGCCGTGATTGCCGTGCATCCGCTGGCGAACGCGCAACCGCGCTATGCCTACGCGCGGTTGCGCGCTGGCACGATCCAGCCCGCCGTGATCGGACGGTTCAAGTCTGAAGAATCGGACGCGTGGCGCGTGGGGCCGGTGGAGCGCAAACCGGTGAAATTCGCCGCCGCCGAAAAGCGCTCGGGCCACGCGCGCATGCTCTCCGCCACCACGACCGAAAGCCGCGGCGGCAACGTCGTAATTGAAGGGAGTTCGGTCGAAAAAGCACAAGTGATTCTCGCGTATTTGCGCGAGCATCAACTCATCGATTACTGAATTTGCCGGTCTGTCGGCAAGAACCAGGGATGCAAAATCCGGAGCACACGATGAACGTATCGGCAGACATTCGCGCACTGCTGGCGCGCCGCGAAGAAGGGTATAGCCTCGAAGCACCGTTTTACCGCAGCGAAGAGATTTTTGCGCTCGATATGGAGGCGATTTTTCGCCAACACTGGATTCAGGTCGCTGTGGAGCCGGAAGTGCCGGAGCCGGGCGATTATGTGACCGTGGAACTGGGCGGCGATTCGATTCTGATCGTGCGCGACGACGACATGCAGGTGCGCGCGTTTCATAACGTTTGTCGCCATCGCGGCGCGCGTTTGTGCAACGAGCAGAAGGGCACGGTGGGCAATATCGTGTGCCCGTATCACAGCTGGACTTACAACCTCACGGGCGAACTGATGTTCGCCGAGCATATGGGCGAGCAGTTCGACCGCTGCAAACACAGCCTGAAGCCGGTCCATGTAGAAAATCTCGCCGGCCTGATCTTCGTGTGTCTCGCCGACGAACCGCCCGCCGACTTCGCCATGATGCGCGCCGCCATGGAGCCGTATTTGCTGCCGCACGATTTGCCCGCATGCAAGGTCGCCGCGCAGGTCGACATCATCGAGAAAGGCAACTGGAAGCTCGTGATGGAAAACAATCGCGAGTGCTATCACTGCGTTGCGAACCATCCCGAACTCACGATTTCGCTCTACGAATACGGCTTCGGCTATCAGCGCACGACGGCAAACGCCGAAGGCATGGACGCGTTCGAGCGCACCTGCACGGAACGCGCGCAGCAATGGGAGCAGATGAATCTGCCCTCGGTGGAAATCGAAAAACTGCTGGACGTGACGGGTTTTCGCACGCAGCGTCTGCCGCTCGATCGCAGCGGTGAATCGCAGACGCTCGATGCGAAAGTGGCGTCGAAGAAATTGCTCGGTGAATTTCGCAATGCCGATCTGGGCGGTTTGTCGTTCTGGACGCAGCCTAATTCATGGCATCACTTCATGAGCGATCACATCGTGTCGTTTTCGGTGATCCCGCTGTCGGCGGGCGAGACGCTCGTGCGCACGCGCTGGCTCGTGCATCAGGAAGCGCGCGAAGGCATCGATTACGACGTGGCGAATCTCACGGCGGTCTGGAATGCGACCAACGATCAGGACCGCACGCTGGTGGAATATTCGCAGCGCGGCGCGGCCAGCAGCGCGTATGAGCCGGGCCCGTATTCGCCGTACACGGAAGGGCTGGTGGAGAAGTTCACGGCCTGGTATGTCGGCCGTCTTGCCGAGAAGATCGGCGCATAACGTGGAACGCGTGTGACGCGGAGAGTCTGACATGATGCGAGATGCGGCCCAATTCGATCCCACGGACAGCCGGGTGACGCGCCCGGCGTTCTGGGGCGCGCTGCCCGAACGCTGGACGAGCGACATCGAGGAAACCCTCGTATGCTGTCACGTGCGGCAGGAAACGCACGACGTGAAGAGTTTTTTCCTGCGCTCGCCGCAAGGGCGTACGTTCTCGTTCGAACCCGGTCAGTTCGTGACGCTCGAGCTGGAAATCGATGGCGAGTCGTTGAATCGCTGTTATACGATTTCGTCGTCGCCCGCGCGGCCGCATACAATATCCATTACGGTGAAGCGCGTGCCGGGCGGAAAAGTCTCCAACTGGCTGCACGATAATCTGCAACCGGGCGCGACGTTGCGCGTGCTGGGTCCCGCAGGCGAATTCACGTGTGCGCGGCATCCGGCGAACAAATTTCTCTTTCTTTCGGCGGGCTCGGGCGTCACACCGCTGATGTCGATGAGCCGCGCACATCACGATCTCGCCGAAGATCGCGACATCGTGTTCGCCCATAGCGCGCGCACGCCCGACGATATTATTTTCGCGCGCGAACTCGAATTGATTGCATCGAGTCATGCGCATTTCCGCACGGCGTTCGTCTGCGAACGCGTGGGCGCGCGAACGGACTGGCATGGCGTGACGGGTTTTCTCTCTCTGCCCTTGCTTAAATTGATCGCGCCGGACTTCATGGAGCGCGAGATATTCTGTTGTGGTCCCGCGCCTTATATGCAGGCCGTGCGTAATCTGCTGGACGAAGCGGGCTATGGGCGCGAGCGCTATCACGAAGAGAGCTTTTCGTTCGAAACGCTCACTGCGGACGAACCCGAAACGCAGACACACGAACTCGCGCAGGCGAGCACGCAAACTTTCGCCGACGCCACCACGTACACGATCACCTTCGCGAAAAGCCGTCGCGAGATTGCCTGCAACTCGCAGCAAACCATACTCGAAGCCGCGCGCCAGGCCGGTGTGCGACTCGCTTCGTCGTGTGCGCAAGGTATGTGCGGGACCTGCAAGGTCAAACTCGTTTCCGGGCAGGTGGAAATGAAACATAGCGGCGGAATTCGTCAGCGTGAAATCGATCAGGGCATGGCGTTGCTGTGCTGTTCGAAGCCGCTTTCGGATCTCGTCGTCGATAAATAAAAGCAGGGGAAAAGCCCGCGTCGCTACACGACAAGATCGCGTCGGAAATCGACGATATCGACAAATTGTGGCGGGGGAATCTGGAGGTGCACGGGGCGCGTTGCCCGGTTACAGGAGATCGACCTTGAAGCTGCCAGGAAAATATGTGTGGGCCGGCGTGCTGTCGGCGATGGTGGGCCTGAGCGCCCCTGCGTGGGCCGACGGCAAGCCGACGCTGAAAATCGGCTACGTCGAAGGCTGGGACGATAGCGTGGCGACATCCAACGTCGCGGCGCGCATTATCGAAAAGCGCTTCGGCTATCAGGTGCAACTCGTGCCCGTGGCCGCGGGCATCATGTGGCAGGGCGTGGCGCGCGGCGATCTCGACGCGACGCTCTCCGCGTGGCTGCCGGTGACGCAGTGCGCGTACTGGGCGCAGTTCAAGGACAAGGTCGTCGATCTCGGCACGAACTTTCCGGGCGCGAAAATCGGGCTCGTCGTGCCGGATTATGTGGGCGCGAAGAGCATCGACGATCTCAATGCGCAAAAGAGCGCATTCGGCGGCCGTATCGTGGGGATCGACGCCGGTGCAGGCGTGATGACCAAGACCGATCAGGCCGTCAAGCAATACGATCTGAGCTATACCGTGATGCCGAGTTCGGGCAGCGCGATGACGGCGGAACTCGCGCGTTCGTTGAATGCGAAAAAGCCGGTGATCGTCACGGGCTGGACGCCGCACTGGATGTTTGCGAAATACAAACTGCGCTTCCTCGACGATCCGAAGAATGTGTATGGCGCGGCGGAGCATGTCGACAACGTGGCGAATCCGGAACTGGAAACGAAGGCGCCGCAAGTCGTGTCGTTCCTGAAGAAGTTTCAATGGAAGCCGGGCGAAATCGATAGCGTGATGCTCGCGATTCAAAACGGCGAAAAACCGGATGCCGCCGCCGATACGTGGATCGCCGCTCATGGCGACCGCGTGAATACCTGGGTTGCGGCGCAGTAAGTGTGAGCCGGCACCACGCGCATGCGAGTCGCGAAGCGAACCGGCTTGACGCTTCGCGACGGGCGCGGCGCCGCGCCGGGTGCAGTGCAATGCAGCATGCGCGAGGCGCGCAACGCGCCTTCGTTCGTCTTTCAATCAGCGTGTTTTATCAGCGGTGTTTCGCCCACACAGTGCCCCGTTACGGTGCGCGCGCTTGTGGCGCGGCCGGTTCGCTGCGCCGATTGCAGCGCGCATTGAATGGCCGTGTCGCTTTTGCGTAAGCGTCTGTCGCAAATCGCCATCCCCGCGGGGTTTTTTCTGGCAACCATGTAGATACAGTGTGCGGCGCGTGCGGCACGAGGAGACGGAATCGATGAAATCCCCCAAGATCGTAGTCGAAGGACTCAGTAAGGTCTTCGGACCGAATCCGAAAGTCGCGCGCGATTTGCTCATGAGCGGCGCGACGAAAGACGACATGTTCGCCAGAACCGGTTACGTGCTCGGCGTGAACAAGGCGTCGTTCTCGGTGCAGGAAGGCGAGATCTTCGTGCTGATGGGCCTCTCGGGTTCCGGAAAATCCACGCTGATTCGTCTGATCAACCGCCTCGTCGAACCCACGGCGGGCAAAGTCGTGATCGACGGCCGCGATATTGCGGCGGTGAAGCGCTCCGAGCTGGTTTCGCTGCGCCGCACCGATATGAGCATGGTGTTCCAGTCGTTTGCGCTGATGCCGCAACGCACGGTGCTTTCGAATGCGGCGTTCGGCCTCGAAGTGGCGGGCGTGGGGCGCAAGGAGCGCGAGCGGCGTGCACTAGCGGTGCTCGAGCAGGTCGGGCTGGCCGCGTTCGCGCAGAAGCTGCCCGCCGAACTTTCCGGCGGCATGCAGCAGCGTGTGGGCCTCGCGCGCGCGCTGGCCGTGAATCCGTCGCTGATGATCATGGATGAAGCGTTTTCCGCGCTCGATCCGCTCAAGCGCAAGGAAATGCAGAACGTGTTGCTGCAATTGCAGAAGGAGCAGCAGCGCACCATCATGTTCGTATCGCACGATCTGGAAGAAGCGCTGCGCATCGGCACGCGTATCGCGATCATGGAAGGCGGCCGCATCGTGCAGATCGGCACGCCACAGGAAATCATCAGTAATCCTGCCGATGAATATGTACGAGCGTTTTTCGATGGCGTGGATACGAGCCGCTATCTCACCGCGGGCGATCTCATGCAGCGCGAAGCCGTGCCACTCATCCGCACCCTCGATCCGAAAAGCGTGGCCGCTTCGTTGAACGGCAGTGCCGACTACGCGTTCGTGCTCGACGCGCAACGCCGGATCAGCGGTTTCGTCACGCGCGACGCGATCGGCGTGGCGCAACCGTCGGTGCGCAAGGTCGAATGCATTTCGCTCGGCGCGCCGCTCGAACAGGTCGTCTCGCGCGTGTGCGCGAACGCCACCGCGCTGCCCGTGGTCGACGACGAGGGCCGCTATTGCGGCTCCATCGATCAGGCCGCGGTCCTGAAGGTCATTACGCGCAACAGGAGTGCCCATGTCTGAGATCATTCCCCTTGGCCGCTGGGTCGATCAGTCGGTTCACTATCTGCTCGATCACGACGCGAATAGTTTCGACGCAGTCGGCAAGGCCATCGAGAGCTTCGCGGCGTTTATCGAGCACGGCTTGCAGGCCATTCCCATGTGGGCGCTGATGGCGTTTTTCATCGCGGTCGGTTTGTGGCGCGTGGGCTGGCGCTTCGCGATTTTCGCCACGGCGTCGCTATTGCTGATCTACGCGACCGGCTTCTGGGATCAAACCGTCGTCACGCTCGGGCTGACGTTGTCGTCGACGCTGATCAGTCTCATAGTCGGGATTCCGCTCGGTATCTGGACGGCAAAGAACAAACTCGTGCAAACCATCGTAAGGCCGATTCTCGACCTCATGCAAACGATGCCGGCTTTCGTTTATCTGATTCCCGCCGCGATGCTGTTTGGCCTCGGCCGCGTGCCGGGCATTCTCTCCACGGTGATCTTCGCGATGCCGCCGGCCGTGCGCCTCACGAGCCTCGGCATCAAGCACGTGAATCGCGAAATCGTGGAAGCCGGGCAGGCATTCGGCTGCACGCCGTGGCAATTGCTTTACAAGGTGCAGTTTCCCAATGCGCTGCCGTCGATCATGCAAGGCGTGAACCAGACCATCATGATGGCGCTGTCGATGGTGATCATCGCGTCGATGGTAGGGGCGGGCGGTCTCGGCAACGATGTGCTGGCGAGTATTCAGCGCCTCGATATCGGGCTCGGTTTCGAGAGCGGTTTG
Organism: Paraburkholderia sp. Ac-20347; assembly: GCF_017104805.1. NCBI lineage: Bacteria > Pseudomonadati > Pseudomonadota > Betaproteobacteria > Burkholderiales > Burkholderiaceae > Paraburkholderia > Paraburkholderia sp. Ac-20347. The sequence goes on from NZ_JAAGPN010000007.1 coordinate 68,835, forward strand.
TCGGTCGTGCTGCTCGCCATCATGCTCGACCGGATTACCGAGAGCTTTGGCCGTGCGCCCGGCGCCGTGAAAGCGCCGCTGTTCTCCGGCATCAAGCAATGGTTTCGCCCGCGGCCCATGATCGCCGAGGCTTGAAGTATGAAGGTCCGCGCGCGGCGGTTTTGGCGCGCGGACGGCTTGCCCGGCTTGCCGCGATCGCGCGCGAAAGCCGGTTTATTCTGTCCGTCGCGGGCACATGAATATTGGCCCGGCGCGCCCAGCAGGAGCGCAATGTGACGTCCGCCCTCGCCTCGATCGCCGAGCAACCGGCGATTGAATCGACGCTTGAGCATTTCGGTTTCCTGACGCTGCCGAACTTTTCGATGATCGCGTTTTCCAGCGCGGTCGAAGTCTTGCGCATGGCGAATTACGTGGGCCGTGGCGAGCATTATCGATGGTCGGTCTATACGCTCGACGGCGAGCCCGCGCGCGCGAGCAATGGAATTGCGGTGCGTCCCGCGCAACGCCTCGATCTGAACAACCTGCCCGACGTGTTGATCGTGTGCGGCGGCATTCGCATTCAGGAAGCCGTGGACGAGCGCGTTCGCGCCGTGCTGGGCGAGGTGGCGGCCCGCGACGTTCCGCTCGGCAGCATCTGCACGGCCGCTTATGCGCTGATTACGAGCGGTTTGCTCGATGGTTATCGCTGTGCCGTGCATTGGGAAAATCTCTCGACGTTTTACGAGTCGTTTCCCGACGTGCAATTCGCCGACGAACTCTTCGTGATCGATCGCGACCGGCTCACGTGCACGGGCGGCACCGCGCCGCTCGATCTCATGCTTGAACTGGTGGGCGCGCGTCTCGGGCGACAAACGGCCGCAAAAGTTTCCGAGCAATTCATTCTCGAACGCATTCGCGGCTCGACCGATCTGCAGCCGATTCCCGTGGACGCGCGGGTGGGATTTTCGCGTGCTGAACTCGTCGAAGTCGTGCGGCTCATGGAAGCCAATATCAAGGAGCCGCTTTCGCTCGAAGAACTCGCGCGCCTCGTACGGCTATCGCAACGCCATTTACAGCGCATGTTCAAGGAATACTTGAACGTGTCGCCGACACATTATTATTTGAATTTGCGATTGAAACGCGCGCGCGAATTACTGCGCACGACCGATACGTCGATTGCACGCGTGACGTCGATTTGCGGATTCAATTCGCCGTGTCATTTCAGCAAGGCGTATCGCGTGCAATTCGGGCACGCGCCGAGCCACGAGCGGCGCGCGCCGGAATGACGATCCGCGCTTAGTGCAGCGACGCGCCCGGTTCCACGTCGCTTGTCAGCGAGGTTTCAGGGCGGAAGAACGCGTCGAGGTCGGGGAATTGCGTGGGCTCCTGGCCGCTGCGCTGCTCGCGAAACATATTCGGCGGCACGCCGAATTGCTTGCGGAATTCTCGCCCGAGATGCGAGGCATCCGAAAAGCCGCAACTCGACGCAATATCGGCCACGGTACGGTCGGAACTCGTGAGCAGCCACGCGGCGGTGCGTAGACGCAGCGCATTGGCGAACGTGCGCGGACTTTTGCCCGTTTCCGATTTGAACAGACGTTCGAGCTGACGCGCGGAAAGATTGAGCTTGCAGGCCAGTTCTTCGAGCGGCACATTTCGTCCGACCTGTTGCTCCATCAGCAGGATCGCGCGTTTGACTTTCGGATGTGTGGCGGGCTCGAGTCCTGGTGGATGCGGTTGCGGCGCGTTGCCTTTCTGCATTTCGCCCACCAGCAGAATACGCAGCGCTTTTTGCACGGTAGCGTGATCGAAATGACGCAGCAGAATGGCGGCGGCCACGTCGATCGACGCGCGTCCGCCCGAACAGGTAATGCGCCGCCGGTCGATCACGAAGAGACGGTCGGCCACGATCGCATCCGCGTTGACGGTCGGAAAGCGCTCGATAAAGTCCCAATAGTGAAACCAGCTCACGCAGATGCGATGCGCATCGAGCACGCCCGCGCGCATCAGCGTGACTACGCCGGTGCAGATGCCGACGACGGTGGTCGTGCCCGCGGCGGCGCGGCGGATATAGTGAAGCGTGGCCTCGCTGGCTTGCGGTCCGGAATGCAGCAGGCCGCCAACGATCACGAGGTAGTCGACCGGCTCCGCATTGTCGAAAGTTTCCCAGGGCGTGATCTGAATGCCGCAACTCGCGCGTACCGGCGCGAGCGTTTCGCCCAGCACGCGCCACGAGCAGCGCACCGGCTTGCTGAAATCGCCGTCGTCGGCGGAGAGCCGCAGCATGTCCACGAAACCGGAAAAGGCGGTCAGCGTGAAATTGGGCAGCAGCACGATGCCGAAGCGGATGCGCGCCTTCGCGGCGGACTCGGACGAGGGAGCGATCGGGAGCGTGTCGGGCATGGCGGCGCGTGAAAGTGGGGAGGCGCGAGGCGGTTTTCGCAAGCGTCGCCGATCGAAAGGGCGCGCGCTTGTGTTTTTCCGCCATCGACTTTCGCAAAAGCGCACATCGCGGGCGTGCTGGCGACGGCGTACCGTCGCGCTGGCGTTTTCATTCTATCGGTTTGACGCGGCCTTTGGTCAACTGCGTGGTCAGCGTTCTCTGCACCGAAAGGAGCCCCGCGTGCCGCGTGCCCATACCGTTGAACTGAACGACCGCGCCTGTCACGGCGATGCCGCCGCGGCGCTTGCGCTGCTGGAGCAAAGCATCGCGCGCGGCCACGGGCGCATCGGGCTGTTGCGTTACTGGCAGGCGCGCCAACTGGGTGCCGCGCTGGCGCGGCGGCATCATGATTATGCGCGGCGTGTGGCCGAAAAAATGAGCGATCGAGCCCTTGCGGGACTCGCGGCGCAGGCGCAGCGGCGCCATCGCGGCGAGTCCGCCGCCGCGACGCGGGCGAGCGCGTCAGAGCACGACCGTGCGCCCGTCGTTGATGAACACGCGTCGCTCCAGAAACGCCTTCACGGCGCGCGCGAGCACCACGCATTCGACATCGCGCCCCACGGCCAGTAGCCGCTCCGGATCGAAGCTGTGATCGACGCGCTGCACTTCCTGTTCGATGATCGGTCCTTCGTCGAGATCGTCGGTGACGAAATGCGCGGTCGCGCCAATCAGTTTGACGCCGCGCACGTGCGCCTGGTGATAAGGCCGCGCGCCTTTGAAACCGGGCAGAAATGAATGATGAATATTGATCGCGCGGCCCGCGAGGCGGCGGCTCGTTTCGTCGGAAAGAATCTGCATATAGCGCGCGAGCACGAGTAATTCGGAACCGGTCGACTCGAATAGATCGAGAATCGCGGCTTCCTGCTCGCGTTTCGTGTCGGGCGTGATCGGCAAATAATGAAACGGCAAATCGTGCTGATGCGCGAGCGATTCGAAATCACGGTGATTCGATGCGATGCCGGCAATATCCATCGGCAATTCGCCCATGCGCCAGCGAAACAGCAGATCGGCGAGGCAATGTTCGAGCCGCGAAACCATGATGAGCACTTTCGGGCGCACCTGAAGATCGTGGATGGCCCACGTCATCGCGTGCTCGCGCGCGGTTGGCGCGAATTCGTCGCGCAGACTCGCGAGATTGCAGCGTGCCGCCGTGTCGCGCACGACTTCGTGAAAGACGCAGCGCAGAAAGAATCGCGCGCTGATGTCGTCGTCGAAAACGGTGAGTTCGTCGATATAGCAGCGGTGCCGGTCCAGAAAGCTCGCGACGGCGGCCACCTGGCCGGCGGCGCTCGGGCAGGACAGCGTGAGGACGTATTGATGCGGACGAACGTCGGCGGACATGCGGTTTCTCCGGTTATCGTGATGCGCCTTTCACATGGCACGCGAAAGGCGATGTCGCGAGTAAGCCATTGTTTGGTGCATGACAGATAGAACGGTTGCGCTCTTTAGCACGTATGGAAACGCCAGGTCGTGCTGTGTCGCTTTTTTATCGCGTTGTGGGTTTTTCGTCCGGTGATGATTTGGGGCGAAGCGGGGGGCTTCGATTGGAAGTTCGCGCGCCACGTAGGTAGGGGCGCGCGCGAGTGGAGGCGGGCGGCGCTTATTCTGGTTATACCGGCCTGAGTGGCCTCACGCCGCCTTCCCCTCCCGCTGCAACGCCTGCACGCTCTCCAGCTGCGCGAGATGGCGCAACAGCTTCGACACCATCATCACGACCGTCAGCGCGAGCACGACAAAAAACACCGCGAGCGGCGTGAGAATCTGCACGGAGACAAACCCCGCGAGCGCCATCATCGCCGAGGAAACCAGCAGCAGCGCGCAGCCGAGAATCGCACTCGTCAGCCCGGCCACTTCGGGGAACAGCGAGTTGCCCTTGGCCATCAGCGTGGGGTACATCGCGCCCGCGCAGAAGCCCATGAACAGCACCGGCGTCGCGAGCGCCCACACACGCAGGCCAACGGTCAGCGCGAGCACGAGCATGACGATGGCCGATGTCGCCATCGCGAACGAACCTGCGCGCAAGCGCACTTCGGGCGTCGGCATACGCGGGCCGTGCAGACGGTTCGAGAGTCCGCCGAGGAAATACATCAGGCCGATGCCGAGCGCGAGATAGCCGAAAAACGTCGGCGGCTTGTGCAGCGTGCTCTGCACCATGAACGGCCCGACGATATTGAACACCAGCAAGATGCTGTAGCAGAGGCCTTGCGCGAGAAAACAGCTCTGAAACACCGGGCTCGCGAGCACCTTGCGCGCATTCGCGACGAGCGTGCGCGTTTCGAGTTTCACCGGCTGGCGCAACGTATCGTGATAGCGCCACAGCACGCCCCACATCACCACGGCCCAGATAAGCAGAAACACGAGGCACGAACGCCAGCCGAACCACGTCTGCAAATGCGCCCCGATTACGGGCGCGATAATCGGCGCGAGTCCCCACGCAATCGACATATACGTGAACGCGTGCAGCAGCGCGGTGCCGGAAAACGAATCGGTGATGATCGCTTTCGCCAGCAGATTCGTGGTCGCGATGCCGAAGCCTTGCAGGCAGCGCGCGAGCACGAAGGTTTCCAGATTCGGCGCGACGAGCGACAGCAGACAGCCAATCGTAAAGATCGCAATGCCGAAGGCGAGCACGCGCTTGCGTCCGTGAGCGTCGGCAATCGGGCCGAAAATCAGCTGGCCGAGCGCGTACGCGGCCATATAACCGGACACGCTCGACTGGATCGCTTGCGGCGAAGTCGTGAAGAAGTGCGCCATGGCGGGCAGCGCCGGCACGTAAATATCGATCGCGAGTTGTCCGGCCGAGGAAAACAGGCAGATCATGAACAGCAAAAAGCCCGGCGTATTCGTGGCGCGCCGGGCAATGGCGGGCGGATTGGCGTTATCGTGGTTCATCACAGCGTCGAAAAGGCGGAATGCGGCGGCGCGGCGGGGGTGGGGCCGGATGCGAGAGCGCGGCGTGCACGAGATCCGCGCACGCCGCGTGTTTTTACCGCGTGAATAACCGATATTGTGCCTGTGCTTGCGCCAGTCTGCTCGACGCGGTTTCGCGCGGATCGGAATTACCGCGCCGCCGTTATTCATTGCGGACGGCGGCGGCGCGATGAACGCGCGCTTTTTTTCTCCTTCGCGCGGTGAATATCACGCAAAAAACGTCATCTGGACGACTTTCACGATTACGAGAATTACGGCGATCAAAAGATAACCGCGCAATACGCCCATCCAGACGCGTTTTGAAAGCGTCAAATTCGGCGACGGCAGTTCGGCGAGCGGCGGCATGCGCCACATATCGCGCGCGCCCGGCGGCCAGGATTGCGCGGGCGGCTGCGTTTCACCGCGCAGTTTGCGCAGCGCGAGCGTGGCCGCATAACCGGCGATCGCCAGCAGTGTGCCGCCGCCGAGCATGACGAGAATGGTTTCGCCGCTCATGTCCGGGTACATGACCGAGGCCGTGAGCACGATCGACAACATCACCAGCACCCACACGACCGCGCCCGTGAAGAGGTTCAGCGCTTTCGAATTGACCCACGGCCCCAGCACGGCGCGGTCGTTGCAGAGCAGCAGCAGAAACACCGTGGCGCTTGGCAGCAGCACGCCGGCGAGCGTCTGCACGGCTTCGGTCAGCAGGCCGAGCGGGCTGCCCGGAATCAGCACGATGGCGGCGGCTGCGGCCACGATGCCGAAATAGACCAGATAGAAGCCCTTCGCGTCGCTCACGCCGCGATGCAGCGAGTGACGGATCTTGAAGACGTCGCCGATGGCATAGGCCGTCGAAAGCGACACGGCCGCCGCGCCGATGATGGCCGCGTCGAACAACGCGACGGCAAACAACACCGCCGACGTATGACCCGCATATTGATCGAGCCCGGCGATCACGCCGCCCGCATCGGTGAAATTGCCGAATTCGGGCTTGCCCGCGAAAAGCTGCGCGCAGAACGCAATCATCGCCACCGCGCCAATCAGCACGAATGCAATGCCGATCCACAAATCGGCTTTCTCGTACTTCATGAAGCGCGGCGTGATGCGCTTGTCGATGACATAGCTTTGCTGAAAGAACAATTGCCACGGCGCGACCGTCGTGCCGACGATACCGATCACGAGCAGCATGACGTCGGAGAGTTTCGAATGCGCGGGCCAGTTCGGAATAAAGAAGTCACGTGTCATCTGCGCGACGGGCGGATGAATCGACACGAGCACGGGCACGAGCAGCAGGCTCAGCAAACAGAGCACGATCGCGAAGCGTTCGAAGCGGCGGAAATTACCGGTGCTCACGGCGGCCATGGTCAATGCGGCGGCCACGCATACGCCCGCAATCTTCGGCAAACCGAAGAAGTTGAGCACAAACGTAATGCCGATAAATTCGGTGACGATGGTGAGCGCGTTCAGCACGAATAGATCGATCACGCTGAACGCCCCCCAGAATTTGCCGAAGCGTTCGAAGATCAGGCGCGCGTGACCGACGCCAGTGACGGCGCCCAGACGCAGCACCATTTCCTGGTTCACATACAGAACGGGGACGAGCAGCAACAGCGTCCAGAGCAGCGTGGTGCCGTAATTCTGGCCCGCCTGCGTGTAGGTGCCGAAGGCGCCCGCGTCGTTGTCGCCGACCATCACGATCAGGCCGGGGCCGAGTATCGCGAGCAGCGTGCGCAGACGCGCCCACCACGTGGCGCGCGGCGCGAGGTCGTGACGGGAGATGGTGCCGAGCGCACCGTGGATGTCGCCGAGATGGGCGTCGTCGAGCACGGCGCTGCGTGGCGGCGACACGTCGGCGTGGGGGAAGTTGGTTGGCGTGGACATGATGTTCTCGTCTTGGTTGGAAGCGGTCCGGTGCGTGCGCGTGCCGACGCGTGCCGTCAAAGCGACGTCGAAACAATGTCGAAACGACGCCGAAGCGGCACGCACACGCGGCGCGGTTTACGAAACGAAGCGCCTGAATGCGCCGAAGGCGGCAAGGCGGCGCCAGAGCGCGGCGAGTCTGCCGGGCGCGCGCGTTTGCAGCGCGAGGCGGTCGAGTTCGTGACCGCTGGCCGCTTCGATAGGCGGAAGGTGCGGAAGGCGGGAAACGAGAAGGGCGAAATGCATGATGATGCTCCGGGCGTCTGGCGCGACGCGAATCGCGGGAAAGCCAGCAGACCCGGGCGGCCGCGCGCCTTGCGCGCTACGGCATCCGTCTACTCGCTTGCCCTGTTCAGAATCGAATGGGGTAAAGACAGGGTGCGTAAGGGATGACTGTCACTGTCCGGCATGGCGGCTCCTCGATGCGTCGTGCGCGAAGCCGTGTTCGGCGGCGCGGGTTGATCCGGACGTGCGCGCGCCGCCCGCATCGGGCAGGCGCGCACGCACGCCGTTGCGGGCCACGGGCTCGCAACGCTTGCGCGGACGGACGTGCGAAAGCAGCGTCCGCTGGGCGCGATTCAAAGGTGCACGGGAGAATTCACTACGGCGCGCACCGTCTGCCTGCGGGCAAGACGGCGGCTGGGAAAGGAGAGCGCGGGCGTCTTGCCGCTCAGGCGGCGAAAGAATGCGAAGTTCGATTCGAAGATCGACGACTGCTGGAGTCCAAGGCGTCAGCCCCTTTCGTGAAGATGGGCGAATTTTAGGCACCGCGCGAATCACGCGTCAACCCGTTTTTTATGCCGCGACCCGAATAATCTTCCGGTCAGAATGAAGCCGGGAAATTGAAAGGGAAGGGTCATGTCCATTCGAATCATCGTGAGAATCGTGAGTAGCGTTGGGTTAAATGCACAGGAGACCTGCGCATTGAGAATCACTTCGTTCGAATGCGGACGCGATGCAACATCGGCGGCTTTTTTTGCTTGCGGTTTTGCACGAGACCCGAATACAATCCGCCGCGTCACAACGAAAGGAGTCCCTCGTGGACACATGCTCTAGCAGTGGAAGTTCGATGCCGGTCCACGCCGGCGTCGCAGCCGCGAGTTAGCCGCGATTCGTCCCACAGGACACGTCCTTCGCCGCTAACTCGCCTTGTCGGGTTAGCGCGCTTCATCGTCGCGCCGGTTGTCGAGCCAGGGCTCGCATCGGCGCCGCCATCAGCACGCTCCCTTTTGAATTGAATCGCCGTCGTGCGTACACGCGTCTTGCGTGGCGCCGTCGCGTCGTCATTCGCCGACCCGGTTCGCCTGGCCGGGCGGAGGTGGGCTTATGTTCGTCAAACATTTCCTGGCATCGCGCAGTGGCGCCGCCGCGCTGATCTGCGGCGGCATGGCCTTGTCCGTCGCGCTGGCGGCCGTGCTGTGCGCGTCCGTCGCGGCGCGCGAGATTGATCGCGCCTTGCGTTTGAGCTGGTGGTTCTCCTAGCTTGGCGCACTCGCCGCATTTCACGCGGCTTTAAAAAAGAAATCGCTTAATGACCTCGCAATCGTCCCGGCTATTGCGCCGGGCACACTCGCCTCGATAATCATGAAAAAGCCCTGCAAACATTCGCTGATGAATGCAGCGACGCCCGTCCGCCTCGGCGCGCTGATCGCACTCGGTCTCGCGCAGTCCGCCTTCGCGCAAAGCATGGAAGCACCCGCCGCAGCGGCGGACGGCACGCCGCCCGCGCCCACCGGCTTGTGGGATCGCTCGACCCTGTTCGGCGACACGGGCGGCCTGCGTCCGTGGCTCGATGCCCGTGGCGTGACGTTCGGGCTGCAGGATACCAGCGAGTATCTGAACAATCTTTCGGGCGGCGTACACCGTAGCGGCGCGTACGACGGACTCACGGAAATGAGCGTCGGCGTCGATACGCAGAAGGCATTCGGATTGCCCGGCGGCATTTTCAACGTGTCCGCGCTGCAGATACACGGCACGAACCTCACGCAACGCAATCTTCAGGCGCTGCAGGCGGTGTCCGGCGTCGAAGCCGATGCCGGTACGCGTCTGTGGGAACTCTGGTATCAGCAGTCGTTCGCGGGCGGCAAGGCCGACATTAAAGTCGGCCAGCAAAGCGTCGATCAGGAATTCATGGCCAGCCAGTACGCGGGCGCGTTCATGAACGCCACGTTCGGCTGGCCCGTGCTGCCGTCGATGGATATGCCCGCGGGCGGCCCCGCGTATCCGCTTTCGTCGCTCGGCGCGCGGCTGCGCGTGACGCCGTCGAATGCGTGGACCGTGCTCGCGGGCGTGTTCGACGGCAGTCCGGCGGGGAGCGGAAGCGGCAACGTCAACAGCAGCGGCGACGCGCACGGTACGAATTTCAATCTGCACGATGGCGCGCTGTTCATCGGTGAAGTGCAGTATGCGCTGAATGCGCCCGATATTTCCGCACCCGACGCAAAATCATCAGGATTACCAGGTACCTACAAACTGGGCTTCTGGTACAACACGCAACATTTCGCCGATCAGCAATTCGATAATAACGGTGTCTCGCTCGCGAATCCCGCCAGTACGGGCGTGGCGCAATCGCATCGCGGCGATTACGGCCTTTACGCCGTGGCCGATCAGATGGTCTGGCGTCCCTCGGCGCAAAGCCCGCAATCGCTCGGCGTGTTCGCGCGCGTGATGGGCGCGCCCGGCGATCGCAATCTCGTCGATCTTGCGGTCAATGCAGGCGTCACGCTCAAGGCGCCGTTCAAGGGTCGCGACAACGACGTGGCGGGGCTGGCGGTGGGCTACGCGAAAATCGGTTCGCACGCGCAAGGTCTCGCGAGCGATACGGCGGCTTTCACGCCCGGCTATCCGGCGCGCAGTGCGGAGACCGTGTTGGAAGCGACGTATCAGTTTCAGATTGCGCCGTGGTGGCAGGTGCAGGCCGACTTTCAGTACGTGTTCCGCCCGGGCGGCGGCGTGCCCGATCCGCAGAATACGTCGCGTCGTATCGGCGATGCGGCGGTGGTCGGCATAAGGACCGTCGTTGCGTTCTGACCGATGCGGATCGATGCCAATAAAAAGGAGCGCCGTGCGTGGCGCTCCTTTTTTATCGTTTCAGATCCTGATTCGTTTCCTGATTCGTGGCGATCAATACGCCGCAACCCAGTGCCCGGGCACCCACGCCCAGTGATTGCCTTCCCAGCGGTAATGGCCCTTCACCCAGTGATAACCGGGCGACGGCGCGGGCGGCACGACCTCGACGCGCGGGGCAGGCTCGGGTGGCCGCGCGGGCTCCACCACGCAGGCCGAAAGCAGCGCGGCGCTCGTGAACAACGCGGTGAGAAGCATCGGCTTCGTTTTCATGATCGGGTTCCTCCTTGATGTGTGATTGGATTGCTGGTCGTGCGGGGATGTGTCCGGCGCGCCTGTTTGCATCGCGCCAGGCCTCTTGTCATGTGCGGATCAAACCCGTCATCGGCTTTGTCGTGCCCGCTTGGGCGAACAGCGCGGCGGCCGTGCGTTGCGGATCGAGGCCGAGGCTTTCCGCAGCGGCGCCCGCAATGAGCGCGTCGAGCGAAGCGGTCGGTTTGAGATCGCGTCCTTCGTAGAGGTCGGCGTTGCGCAGGCCCGGCCAGTCGGCGATCACGCGTCCGCCCGCGACCGCGCCGCCCATCAGCATCGCCACGGATCCCTGGCCGTGGTCGGTGCCGCCGGTGCCGTTCGCGGCGGCGGTGCGGCCGAACTCCGTCGCCACCAGCACGCTGGTCTTGTCCCACGCCGGACCGAGCCCGCTGCGCAGCGCGGCGAGCATCGTGTCGAGCGCCTTCAGCTGATTGCCGAGCCGCGCGTTCTGCGCGCTATGCGTGTCCCAGCCGCCGGTCTCGATCATCGCGATGCGCGGGCCGTCCGGGCGCGCCAGAAAATCGGCGGCGAGCTTGCCGAGACTGGCCGGGTCCTGCTTCGCGCTCGCGTCGCCCGCGAGGCCGCGCGCGTTCATCGCCGAGGTCCAGAGGCCGCGCAATTGCGCGTCGCTCTCGTAAAGCGCGGAGACGCGCGTGAGCAGGTCGTCCGACGCGGCGGGCAACGCGGAGGGCGCATACGACGTCGCGTGCGCCGCGCCGCGCAACGCGAGCGGCACGGTGGGCGCGAGCGCGATGGCGCTGTCGCCGTGCGTCGGGCCTATCTGCGCGACAAGGCGATTGAGCCAGCCGTCCTTCACCTGATACGGCGCGCGTCCGCCTGTTTCGAGCACGTTCTGGCCGTCGAAATGCGAGCGGTCGCGATACGGCGAAGCGATCGCATGCACGAACAGCGCCTGCCCCGATCGATACAGTTGCGCGGTTTGCGCGAGCGACGGATGCAGCGCGAACGTGCCGTCGAGTTTCGCGGCCTTGTCCGTGTCGATGGCGAGCGCGCCGCGCAGCGACGCGTAAGCGGGATCGGCATAGGGCACGACGATGTTGAGGCCGTCGGCCGCGCCGCGCTGGATCACGAACACGAAGCGGCGATCGGTGGGCGCGCTCGCGAAAACGAGTTGCGGCGCGACGAGCATCGCGCCCGCGCCGGCGGCGGCGACGCGCAGAAAGTGGCGGCGGGAGAGCATGGGTTATCTCCTCAAAAAGTCGGGTGAAACGAGCAGCAGCGCGACGGCGGTCTGCGCGCTTTCGGCGTGCGCGACGGCCGTGGCCGTGGGCGCGCCGA